>NZ_JBGQQY010000006.1:0-74582 GCF_045528545.1 Ruoffia sp. FAM 26254 | reverse complement strand
CTTCTAAATTTAAGGTAATATTTAATTGAGCCATAATAATCTTCCTTTCAATGTTTGTCTGTCAACTACATTGTACCAAAGAGATTATTATGGTTTTTTACTTTTACACAATTATATGGGCTTTATCCAACTTGAGACAAATGGGATGGTGGTTTGGCTTGAGTTGAAGCAACTTGAGACAAATGGGATGGTGGTTTGGCTTGAGTTGAAGCAACTTGAGACAAATGGGATGGTGGTTTGGCTTGAGTTGGGGTAACTTGTGACAAATGGGATGGTGGTTTGGCTTGAGTTGAGGTTACTTGAGACGAATTGAATTGGAGTCTGTCTTTAGCCAACAAAAAAGAACCTAATCACATTTCTGATTAGGTTCTTCTATTGCATTTTGCTTACTTACGATTTCTCGGATGATCCGGATGATGTGGGTCGCCACCATAGGTTTGTTCACGAGACTCTTCAAGCTTTTCTTCCTCTTGCTTATCTGAGCTATCTTTATCACGGTTACGTGGATGGTCTGGGTGATGCGGGTCGTTATAAACTTTGCGTTTCACTTCTTTTTCAGAATCTTTTTCAAAAGCCATTTATATTTCACCTCCAGGCGAGTAATTAATTTGTTACCCAATTTTCAACAGTATACTTACCATCAACTTCTTCTACCTCTTCAGTCATAAACAAACTTTCGCCGTCGAAGACATATAAGACAGAGTCATTAATTAACATCGCGTATTGAGCTTCCGAGTCATCGTTAAGTTGAACACTTTCAGGGTCAATCAATTCAACTTCGGTATCCTGTGGAAAACTTGTGTTAGTTCTTAGATGCATGGCTAGGACAAGTTGCATAAATTCATTCTCAGATTGGTAAGCCATCTTGAAATCATTATGCTCTATTAAATCATTATCAAAACTCTCTTGAAGTAATTCATATGTGTGGCTTTCTACTAAGAATTCATCTTCATGCCCTTCTTCAACCGATGAAAACTGCGTCATAATCTGCTCTTCACTATCTAGTCCGATTAAATGATTCACATCTACAGCAACCACATCATCAGCTAAGTATAGGCCAACATTTTGGTATACACGTGCGTTCTGGGGATTCTCTCTCAAATCAAAAGCTAAATTCATGTAGGGATATAAACGGTCTGCTTCTCCGTTCTCATCTAAAAGAACGACCGGTGAGATAGTTTTACCAATTAAGCCTGAACCCAGACCTCCTTCGCCCTCGCGTAAAGCACCAGTAAGAATGATTAAATCTTGATACATTGCTTCAGTGCTTTCAACTTCGCCCTCTTCGTTTGCAAAAAATCTAATACCTCGCTGTTCTGGGGTATTCACAAAATAATAGGATAAGTTAAATAAACCATCTTCACTAATTGATAAAATCAATTCTAAATCAGTATCCAAATCTTCAACTCTAGCTTGGGCAGTATAAAGACCAACGTAATCATCAGTAGCTTCTGGTGCTTTATAGACGCTATCGTCTGGATTTAGTATATTAGTTGGTATGAAATTGGCATAATTCGTTCCATGTTCATGATGATGGTCTGCTGCTAAAGTTCCAGTCGCATCATGGTCATGATCTTCTTCTGCCAAAATCATCACTGGATTCAGTGATAGCAATAAAGTAGTAGTTAAAAGTAGCGTCAAACATTTTTTCAATGGCTTCTTATCCTTTCAATTATTAATTAATTTGGCGTAATTCCAGCAAGATACTTATAAGTGATTCCATCTTGATCTTGCAACTTTCCATCAACTTCTTCAAGTACGAATAATTCTTCACCGAATAGTTGAATGTTCCACGCATCCTCTTCTTCAAACACAGTCGGACTTGCGATTGTATAATAAGCATACCCATCTTTTTCCGTATAGTAAATGCCCGGAATACGGTTATTGATTAAATTTAAAATGTCCAATTGTGACATTTCAGGTGTAATCATAGAGACAATTTCTCTATAATCTGCTTGTAAATCATATGGTAAATTATCTTCACTTAAGTAACGTTCACGGACACTTTCAGAATAATTTGATAATTCTGGATATGGAAAAGAATGAAAGTCAGCTAACCATTGACTCTTTTCTAGCCCAGTTGCTTGGTCGGTTAAATCGTGTTGGTCTTTAATATAAATTAAAAGTTGATTTTCTTCGAATAATAAGCCCTCTATCGCATGATCTTCTGGTGCTATATAATATCCTACAAAAGGTACATCAGACAAAGTTAGTTCCTCAACTTGAGCCAGTACACTACTCTTAGGGCCAATTAAAGTGAAAAACAGTCCAATAAATAATAATAAATTTCTTTTCATAAATGTCTCCTAAAATTCAAAAGCGCAACGTTAAATAAATAACGCTGCGTTAAGAATTTGTTTAATCGAATTCCTCAGAGATTATTCAGCTGATTCTTCTTCAGTTGTTTCTTCTTCAGTTGTTTCTTCTTCAGTTGTTTCTTCTGCTGTCTCTTCTTCAGTTGATTCTTCTGAAGTTTCTTCTGCAGACTGTTCAGTTGTTTCTTCTGTTGACTCTTCTTCAGTTGATTCATCAGCAGATGCTTTACCAGTTACTTCGATTGGTGCAACTGCTGTGTCGCCACCTTCGTACATACCCATTGCTGCTAATAATTTGTAAGCAATGTCGTTATTTTCAAAGTTTCCTTCGAACATTGCAGCTCCTGATCCGATTGCATAAACTGGAACACGCTCTGGAGAGTGGGCAACCGTTGTAAATCCAAAACCAGCTTTACGAGCTACTAAACGAGTTGATGCAATAGAGATTGGTAAGTAAGAGTGGTAGCCTTTGATAACGTCAGCTTGACCAGCGTTACGGTCTTCATACTCTAATTTAGATTGCTCAAATGCATAGCGTAATTCTTCTAAATCTAATGCAGATACTGCCATTAAATCAGTTTCTTCTGCTTCTGCTTCACTTGCTTCTGCTTGTGTTAATACTTCTTCAGTTGCTTCTAAATCAATGATGAAACCAAAGTTTTCTTCTAGTACTGGAACAAAATCTTCGAAAGTCATTTCTGGATTTTCTTCTAATGCTTCAGTAAAGATAACATCGAACTCTTCTTGAGATACAGCTTGGTTATCGATTAAGTGGAAGTAACTGTTGTATCCTGTCTCTGAGTTACCTATTGTAAATCCACCAGTTGGGTGGTCAGCTGTAACAACGATTAACGTTTCTTCTGGATGCTCATAGTAGAAGTTAATTGCTTCTTGGATAGCATTCTGGAAGTCAATAATTTCGTGAATTGTAGCAGTTGCATCATTCGCATGCTCTGCCCAGTCAATCTTACCAGATTCAGTCATCATGAAGAATCCTTCTTCGTTTGAACCTAATACTTCAACCCCTTTAGAAACCATGTCTGCTAATGATTGCTCACCTTGGTCACGGTCCATTGCGTATTTCATTGAAGAACCATCTGCTTCAGATAATACAGCTGCTGGAGCATATACTTTACCTGAATCTGCAGTAATTGCATCAAATTCTTCTTGTGTATCTGCAACAGTATAGCCATTTTCTTCCATGACCTCGTATAAGTCAGGTTGACCTTCTTCACCCGTACGACCTCCTAGAGATCCTCCAGCGAAATAATCGAAGTCAGATAAAGCCATTTGTTCACCGATTTCATAATAGTTATTACGGTGCTCAACGTTTGAGTAGAATGCTGCTGGTGTTGCGTGGTTTAATGTAACTGTTGAAAGAATACCAATTGATTTACCTTCAGCTTTTGCTTTTTCAGCTACTGATTCTGTTTGTTCAGTGAAGCCAGGAGTTAAACCAATCACGTTTGAATCAATCTTTACACCGTTACCGAATGAAGTTGCTGTTGCTGCTGAGTCTGGCACATAGTGGTCTGCATCCGTTGGGTTTTGTAAACCAATTACTGGAAATTGTGAGAAGTTTAAAGGTTGTGCTTGCGCTACACCATTTCCTTCATTACCATTATCTGGGCCTAAGTAATATTCTGCCGCAGATACAGGGATGTTCCCCATTCCGTCACCGATGAATAAGAATACGTATTTGGCTTGGTTTTCGTTTACTAGTGATAAATCTTCAGTTAAAGCGCGACCTTCTTCTAAAGTAACAACTGGTAGATCAGCAAATTGACCCTCTTCTTGTCTTGCAGAAACAAATGTAGGTGATACGACTGATAATAATACAGAAGCACATAATGATACTAAAAGAGATTTCTTCATTTTTTCAAAATTCCCCTATTCCATAAATTATTTGTATTGTATTACAAGAATTATTATAGCAATGTAATGTAAATTTGATGTAAATTTGGCAGTTTTAATGTAAAGTTTAAGTAAATTTTATGTAAAGTTTTAACCCTCGAAATATTAAGTATTCATGCATTGTTTTTAAATTTCAATAATCCTTGGCCTCGCTAACTTTAATACCATATACTAACTATAATTAGAATAATCGGAGGCTGATTATATGCAAAAATTAGTTTACAGCTCACTTAATGGGCAACACATCGTTGATACACGTTCGCAACATTCATTTCAAGCTGGCCACATTGTTGGGGCACTGAATCTTAATTTAGTTAACTTTAAAAAGTACGCAATCAACTATTATCCGACTAATGAGTCTATGGTCTTTGTCACTGATGATAACAGTTCACAACACTTAGACAACCTTCAATTATTAGCAAAAGAATTAGGCTTTACAGAGTTGTCTGGTTATATTTTGTTTGAGGAAATCCCTAATTCGGAACTTAGACAAAGTGATACAATCTCTGCTAATGCTTTCTTAAACCTTGAAGGCGATTATACTCTTCTTGATGTTAGATATCCGTCCGAAATTACACGTATCGCACCTAAAAATAATCTAAAATCCATTCCATTTTAAGATTTACCTACGTCTCATCAATCCCTTAATCACAGTAAACACATCTATACTTTATGCGGTTCTGGAAACCGAGGAACAGCAGTTGTTTCATACCTTGAGACACTAGGATTTCAACCTATCATTATCGATCGTGGTATGAAAGCTATCCAAGACGAGAGACAAATATAATGATTCTGGTGAGTTATAAAACAATTATTTAAAGATTCAAGTATAATGAGAGTACCAATATTTTAGGAGTGTGAGAACATGACGGTAGAACAGACCTACATCATGCTGAAGCCTGACGCTATCCAGCGCCAATTAATGGGTGAAATTATTAGTCGAATTGAAAGAAAAGGCTACCAGATCCTTCAAGCAAAGCTGATGAATCTTGATTCAAAGACAATTGCGAATCATTATGCTCATTTATTAGAACAGAATTTCTATCCTAAGCTGGAAGCTTATATGTTATCTGGACCAGTATTTGCAATGATAGTTGAAGGTGAAGAAGCTATTCAAGGTATGCGGTCATTGATGGGTCCAACTAATGTCTTTGAAGCTATGCCGGGAACAATACGCGGAGACTTTGCGACTGATTTAACTTATAATACGATTCATGGATCAGACTCACCTGAAGCTGCTGAAATTGAAATCAAGCGATTCTTTGGCTAGTTTCTGTGAGTTCAACCTGACTATTTACTAATCAAATAATAGGAGCATTATATGAATAAATTTTTAAAAGTTAGCTTATTACTTGTGTCTTCATTCTCATTATTTAGCTTTCAATCTAGCTCGGCACAAGGCCTGATGGGACGACAAGAGTTCGTTGATTATTTAAGCTCTTCCCTATCATCTGGCAATGGTTGGGTAGATGGCGGACAATATATGGATGATTTTGATGAGGCATTATTCAACTCTGCTATCAGTGGAACGACTTTAAGTGATGCTCAAATTCGAGATATCATTTATAGTTTGGAAGATGGTTATCCAGGGTGGATTGACCATGCAACAGAGATGTCATTAACGGAATATGCCCGTGAATACTTAGCACAATATGCTAGTCCTGCTGGAGATAGCGCTTCGAATGCCAGTACAGAATCCTTACCTTATCAGGATTTTATTGGGAATTATCAATCTACTGGTGCAGTTCAAAGCATTAGTTTACAAAACGTAACTATGCCTTACGATAATTATCTAGAAAGGTCAGAGGAAAGTTTAGTGTTCTTTCTTTCAAATAAAGTCACAGTTTCTGATTCCTTTAAACCTGATACTTCCCATCAACTAACTTTTAATCGTGATGGAAGTGTTGATCACCAAGGTACTGAAGGTCTGGGATACGCATCGTACCAATATCAAAGCTACATTGGTGAGCAGTCAAATATGTTAAAATTAGGCACCAGCCTATATTTTTATTATAACGACGTCCAAGATTCCTATGATTTAGTGAGCTTTCATGAGACACAAAGTAATTCAATGGATGATATCACTTTTAATGTAAACTTAACTCGTTTTCAAAAGTTGTCAGCTGAATCAACAAGTCAACCATCAAGTTATCAAAATGTCATTGAGATTCATCAAGCGTTTGAAGCATTCAATTGGATTACCTCTCCCGAGGCTTTAGAAGCTTATGGTGATTTTAGATATGTTGTTGAGAATGCTGTCTTTGGTAATGGTAGTGATGGAACTAAGACCTCTGATCTTCAAGCAATGATTGATCGCTCTGATTATACGGTTTCTGAGCAGCTTAAACTGGATCATCGTAATAATTATATTATTTCGTATCCTTATTACAGACCGAATGGAACAGAACCATTCATGCAAGTTTCTTACCCTATCTATGATATTTATGCGATGGGGGCAACTTTGATTTTCTATGAAGTTTCGCCTGAGATGTTTAAACCAATTGACTATGATTTTTATCAATATCATTCAGTGAACCAATTTGTTGAATTGAACCCGAATATTATCGCGGTATCTCAATTTTGGAGCACACCAAGTGACCGATATCAACTTGCCATTCTGACAATTCATCCATCAACAGGAGCTCAAGAAGTGAGCTTTGTCTTTTACGATAACGGTAGGCTCTTCTATCACAAATCTGTGCCCTTTAGTGAGTATAAAGACCAACCCGCTAAAGCCAATTATTTGAATTTTGTTGAGTATGACGACTCTAGAAGATAAAAAATGCGCTTAGAAATGGAGTACCCCTCACTTTTCTAAGCGCGTTTTTCTATTTTTGTAACCGGTTTGACCTCAACCAATGGTTCTTGAAATTGTGGATGGACTAACATTTTCGATATGACATTCGAGCCATATGTATGGAATAGTTTATTAAAGTAGTCATAATAAGTTCCTGGAGCTAAAATTCCTGTGACATTTATCAGATCAATTCCATTGTTCCCAAGTAATTCATCTGCCAGCAACACGCAATTGGTTCCTAAAACAAAATAAGTTTTATAACGTCCGCGCTTAAATTTAAAGGCTTGCCCTTTCGTCGCTTCCAGTACTTTGCCGATATAACTTTTCTTTTGTTTTTCAGTCGTTGCTTCCCAAGGCGTCACATCTTTTAGAATATGATCGAGTTCGTATTTTAACTCTTCTAACTCTTCTTCTGTCAGACCGATTCCAAAGCGAAACACACTCGTTCCTCTCGTTTTTAGAAAATCTAAGTAAGGTTTTTCATCCGCAACGACGAGAACACCATCCCCTATTGCCCCTGCAGCGATATGAGCTTCAATATCATGATTTCCGTATGAGTACACTTTTCCTTTATAACTGATGTCCACGTGTCCTATCTTATCAAAGCCGGTCTTTCCTACATGGATTAAAATATGAACAATTGAATCTTCATCGTAATCTTTAGCAGGCAGTTTATTAGAAAATCTTTCCGAAACCGTATCTTCATTACCTACCAGCATTTCATTAAATTTAATCAACACGTTATTCGGAATAATCGCATCAATAAAGACTGGTAAAGGTATCCGTATGCGATTTCTTAGTTTCCTGGCTTTTTCATTCCGTGTAATTAATTGCCTTCCGTCATTAACATAAGTAAAACCGATAAACACTAAGTAGACACCAAGTCGAAATAACGTGTTCGTAATACGCTCCGAACCAAACATACTCGTGGCGCCAAATAGAAAATGGATCAATGAAATAAATAATTGACTCTTTATATTTCTCACTTTATCTCGCGCTAATAAAATATAGGAAGTGAAACCAATAATACCGACCGTAAACTGATACAAACCAATAAAGAAGATTAGCCAACCGGTTGTAAATTCAACTCGATTAGCCCAAATTAAACCGAAGATTACATACAACAATGCCTTTCCTAATGCCATTAGCCTAGGTAGAATCTTATCTTCTCCTCGTTTGAGTACTAAGGTACAGAATAATTTCCAAAGACCTATGACAATTAAAATGAATTGAATAATTTCAGCCAATAGGAGAACAAATGAAGCTCTAAAAAAGACAAGCGCAAGTCCAAAAATAACTAAAAAGCAACCAAATAAAATCGAACTAATATTTTCTCTGCGACTCACCATATCTAATCCCCTATCACTTTTTATTTATTATATCTTAGCTATGTTAATATGAAAGTAACATTGTTTTTAAATAAATTGCACTTCAATAAACAGATTACTTCAGAATATATTTTATAAAATATAGGTCCAAATTACCATTCATATGCATGTGCTTTCCGAATAGGAAATTACGACTCAAAAAAACTGTACAACTTTTGTACAGTTTTTATCTTTATTTAATCAGCATAAGTTTCTATTTGGAACTCAATAATTGTGTCAGTCTTCGTCACAGCATCAATCATATCTTCCTTCAACTAATCTGTCAGATGATAATAAGAAATACTAATACTGAACGCATAATGAGTGCGGTCAATTAGATTCACTATTGCTGCACCTACACAAAAGACATCTTCGTCTGATTTGCGGTCATCAATAGCATAACCATTTTTCTCAGAATCTTCCACTTGCCCCTTCAAATCTGCTTGATTAGGTAATGTATAAGGTGTTCGTGGCGTTAATTCATCAAAAGCAAAAGATTCATTTTGGACCGCCTTATCGAACGTAGCCAAAGTCGCTTCCCCCCTTTCATCACACCGCATATCACCAAGTAATATACGTGTGTTTAATATTTTGGAAGACGTTAATAACGTTATATCCGCATGATTTGAGATATCATTCATTGTTAAGGGTTCTCCAGATTGTGACAGTACCCCAACTAGATCAGCTTTTATTAAAACCGTACCATATAGTTTTTTACCAACTTTAGACAACCCAATCCCTCTTTCTCTTTTAGAAACTTAATCTCTTTATCATAGCAGTCTGTGTCTTTTGTTGTCAGTCATTGCTATAAAAATAATTGCATTTTTGTACTTTAATCACTAGTCCATAGCAAATGCAATCGTTTACTTATTTTAAACGCTTAACTGAGTATATTATTAGTAACCCTTTCTTTATTTCGATATGATAGAGTTAGATGGAGGTTTTATATATGAAATTAACTGTTTATTTAGCGGGTCAAATTCATGATAATTGGCGCGAAGAATTAAAAGAGAAAGTAGCTGCAAAAGGCTTAGATATCGACTTCGTAGCTCCCCAAACAGACCATGATACTTCAGATGCTATTGGTGAAAAAATCTTAGGTGAACAACCTAATAATTACTACCATGATGATGCTGCTTCTGATATTAATAATTTCCGCACTCAAATACTGATGAATAAAGCGGATCTTGTTATTGCACTGTTCGGCGACCAATATCGTCAATGGAATACAGCAATGGACGCAACAACTGCCATCAACCACAACAAGCCACTGATTATCGTACGTCCAACTAAATTAATTCATGCTCTTAAAGAGTTATCAAATAAAGCGAATGTGACTGTCGAGACATTGGACCAAGCTGTGGAAGTATTGGATTACGTATTTAAATAATGAAATAAAAAACTCAACAATTTTGGAGATTGTTCCAAGTTGTTGAGCTTTTTCGTGTCCTAGTGATTTTTCAGGGACAGGAAACGCGTATATATTCTTAATATCCTTTAAACCAACCCAATAAAGTTAACTACCGGCGTTTCATATGGATGTTTCTCAAAGATAATCGCCTCGGCAAGTTTTCTATCTGCTGCTTTTATCCTGAACTCAACTTTCAACTCATCCACTTCTTCAATCTCGCCAACCTCACCTATAAATGGATTCGCCCCATCTAGTGGTCTAAAGTGGCCTTTTACAGGCATGGTTGAATAACAATAATCGTAATTACCGTCTTTCAAAAGTTCTGCCTCATTCAAGGCAGCGATTAAATCATCTGTATTTTCTGCTGGTATAAATATTTCAACTTTTACATAGGACATATAAAGTCCCTCCCTTCTTAAAACTCTCTACAATAGTGGTTTGCGTTGTATTTATCTTAGTTAATAAGTGAAATTAGGTAAATAACATTTACAGGAGTGAAACAAATGCATGCATTATATCAATTACTACAAGATTTAAAAGGTTACAAATGGGTGAACCTAACTCATGAAGTGAATGATCAAATTCCAATTTATCATACATTTAATCCACTTCAAGAGAAACAAATTTCAAAAATGGAACAAGACCGCGTGCACTCACTTGAGTATACTATCGGTTCTTCTCATGGAACTCATATTGACGCGCCAAGTCATTTTGCTGAAGGAAAAAGAACACTACAAGACATCCCACAAAATGAACGTGTCTTACCTCTTTATGTCATTCATCTAGAAGACAAAGTTAAAGACGATCCAGGGTACGCAGTGACTGTCGAAGACATTAAAGACTTTGAAGAAACATACGGTCAAATTCCTGAAGGCAGCTTTGTAGCTTTCTCAAGTAGTTGGTATAAACGCTTTGATGACCTTGATGCTTTCGTCAATAAAGACAAAGAAGGTGTAGAGCATACACCAGGATGGTCAATTCCGGCTTTAGAATTCTTAAGTCGCACACGTAAAGTCACTGCCATCGGTCATGAGACACTAAACACGGATAGTGGTGTCGACGCAGCTGAACAAGGCTTCTTAGACGCACAATACTATTGGTTGGCCGAAGATAAATTCCAAGTAGAATTACTAGCTAATCTTGACCAAGTCCCTGCCGTCGGTAGCATTATCTTTGTTGCTGTTCCACATATTAAAGACTCACCTGGTTTCCCAGCTGAAGTTTTTGCGGTAATTCCGAATAATTAAAAAATGAGGCTTATGCCTCTTTTTTTAATTTCATTTGCACAATAATCTTTCCTAAGACTTGCCCGCTTTCTAAAGCTTTCAAGCCATCAACGACTTCCTCAAATGGTATCACACGATCAATAACTGCTTGAATTTTTCGGTTGCAAAAGTTTAGATAATTTTAACCTATGTGTGAGCACCCGCACCGATAACTAGAGCTGACTTTCCTGGTTCGACGTGCTTCAACAACTCAATATTTTGATATGCAACAACGGCGGCACTTGGTAAGCAGCCTTTTCCAGTGTTAGATCCGCGCTTAATTTTCTTAAACTACTTGCTGGAACAACAATATATTCAGCAGAAGTCACGTAGCTCAATGGGTTTGATGTGTCTGCCCAAACTACGTCGCCAACGATAAGATCCGAAACCAACGAGCCAAGCATTTCAACTGTTCCCACTAAATCAGAACCTAAGATAAGATAGCCCGGTTTACTCAAGTCCGTAAATCGCACTATCAGCCTCTTTTTTTTACAGTGGATGTTCCTAACTTATTTGTTTCTAAATTTAGTTACTCTTCGACAACCTTTAATTTGAATTCATATGAATACTTTTGTGACACAAAAACGACCCCCGTAAAGTTAGATTTTTAACTCTAACTTTCGGGGGTCACCTCACAATTACCTTGCTCTTGATTTAAAATGCCTTCTAAATGCTTGTTACAGCAATCTTTATCGACAATAAACTAAGAAAATGGCTTTGCAATACCTGTAAGGATCTGCAAAGCCATTTTTTTGAAAACTTTTTATAATTTATTATTTACCAATTTCTTGAATGGCTTTCATTCCGCCTTCAATAACTTTAGGATTTAATCCTTTTGATTCAAGGAAAGAAGCCGCTGCAGTACTTCGGTTACCAGATCCACAAAGCGTAAAAATTTGTTTGCTCGTATCCAGTGATTGATAATCATTGACTAAATCCTCAAATGGAATATTGACCAAATTTTTTTCAGGTGCTGGCCGTGTAATTTCGTCTGGATGTCTGACGTCAAGTAATATAAAATCATCTGATTTATTCAGGAAATCTTCAGCAGGGATAGTTTCCGTTGTCTGTAAGCCATCTTTGGGTACTTCATCTATCAAAAGATAACCATTCTTTTGATTAAAACCTAATTCATCAGTCACCCCAGTGAGTTCTGCTAGTTGAGCTTCGTCCTCAGAACCAATGATAAAAATAATGGATTGATTTACATCGAGATAATAAATTGCATAAGTTTTAAAGTTACTTGGGTTAAGATTGAGAGAGTTTTTAATATGTCCCTCTTGGTACCCATGTTGAGTTCGAACATCAACCAGTTGTTGGTTATTAATGTCCTCGTAAAATATTTTCTTCATTTGTAATGCTCCTCATGATAGTTTTGTATTCATTTATTATTTACATAAAGTTGAATGAAAGGGGGATAAATAGGTGTCACTCTCAATAAGTATCCCTAATGACCCTTCAACAAAATGAAGTAAATAAAAATGATAAGATTACTTGACAAAGCATAGAGACCCATCTATATTTAATACATTGACAGGTATCTATGTGAATAAAGTATATGAAATTTAGAGAATTATTGCAAGTTTTCTTGCATCATATAGGTTGATTTGTATCGAATACATAGATAGGTACCTATATATTCGATACATATACAATCATCAATATAAGCCATTAGTTGATTGAAGAAACTAAATCAATCATTTCGTCCAAATCGTTTAACAAAGGAGTGGAAAACAGAATGGAAATTTTTAATCCAAAAGAGCATATTGATACAAAGTATTTATTCTATACAGGTAAAGGTGGCGTTGGGAAAACAACAGCCGCTAGCGCAACAGCTATTCAATTAGCGAATGAAGGTTTCAAAGTTGTATTAGTGAGTACAGACCCTGCCAGTAATTTACAAGATGTTTTTGAAAGAGAATTAGATGATAACGGAACAGAAATTGAAGAAAATCCTGGCCTAACCGTCGCTAACTTTGATCCAGTCAGTGCTGCAGAAGAATATAAAGAATCTATTGTGGGTCCTTATCGCGGAATTCTGCCAGACTCTGCGGTACAAAATATGGAAGAACAATTAAGTGGTTCATGTACGACAGAAATTGCTTCTTTTGATCAGTTCGCAAAATTCTTAACAAGCCCTGATATATCTGACCAATACGACTATATCATTTTTGATACAGCACCTACCGGCCATACATTGAGACTCTTACAACTGCCTTCTGCTTGGACAAACTTCTTTGATGAAAATACAACTGGCACAAGCTGTATGGGTCAATTATCTGGTTTAGATGAAGAGAGAGAAAGTTATAGTTTGGCAGTAGAAACACTTGCTAATTCTGAAATGGCAACTTTACTACTCGTAACTCGCCCGCAAGAAGGACCATTAGTCGAAGCCAATCGTGCGTCCAAAGAATTACGAACATTAGGGGTTGAAAACCAGAAACTTATTGTGAATGGCCTTTTAGAAAATCCGACAGATACGATTTCTCAAACATACTATGAAATTCAACAAGATGCATTAAACCAAATGCCTGAAAATCTTAAAAACTTACCTATTTTTGAAATTCCATTAAGACCTTACAATCTTGCAAGTATCGAAAGTATCGGTTTATTACTTAGTGAAGAACAACCTGAAATCAGTCATGAAGAAGTGCAGGATCAGGAATACCCACGCTTACAAACTGTTATCGATGATTTACACAACACAAACAAACGAGTCGTCTTTACAATGGGTAAAGGTGGCGTTGGGAAAACAACCATCGCAGCCAGCATTGCGAAAGGCCTTGTAGAAAAAGGTAAAAAAGTTCATTTAACAACGACCGATCCTGCAGCTCACTTAAATTATATTGTGCATGAATCAGATACTCTTGGGGTTAGCCATATTGATGAGAAAAAAGAGTTAGAGCTTTACCAAAATGAAGTTTTAGCTAAAGCGCGTGAATCAATGTCGGAAGAGGACTTAGCTTATGTAGAAGAAGATCTAAACTCACCTTGTACAGAAGAAATTGCAGTATTCAGAAAATTTGCTGAAATTGTTTCGATGACGGAAGCAGATGTGGTGGTTATTGATACTGCGCCTACGGGACACACACTTTTACTTTTAGAATCTTCTCAAAGTTACGCCCAAGAGGTGGAGCGAACTTCTGGAGAAGTACCAGAATCGATTACCCGACTCCTGCCTATTTTACAAGATCACAACCAAACAGAAGTGGTCATGGTGACATTACCTGAAAATACACCTGTCTATGAAACGATTCGTTTACAAGAAGATTTAGACCGTGCAGGTATTGCACATACTTGGTGGGTGGTTAATAACAGTTTATTATCAACAGGGACTACGAATAAAACATTGTTAGCTCGCGCAAAATCGGAAGAAGAATGGATCCAACGTGTCGATGGATTATCAAATGGGCATTTTGCGGTCATCGACTGGAGTCCTATTGAGTTAAAAGAGGATGTTCTTGCTACAATTGTTTAATCTCAAAGGAGAATATAAATGAATTATGAATTATTTGCTGAAAAAATGAAAGCTTTATCTGATCCAAATCGAGTAAAGATACTCGATTTACTATCCTGCGATACTTTATGTGCCTGTGATTTGCTTGAACACTTTGATTTTACTCAACCAACTCTCTCCCATCATATAAAAGTATTAAGAGATTCGGATTTAATTGTTACAGAAAAAATAGGAACTTGGCATCATTATTCGGTGAATCGAGAATTAGCTACCGAGATAACAGAAATCCTTCAAAGTGTTTTCTCAAGTTCTGAAAGATGTATTTGTCATACAACAATAAATGAAAAGGAAGATCAATATGAAAAAGTTAGCCATTTATGAACCTGCCCTATGCTGTAGTACCGGAGTTTGTGGTCCTTCTGTAGACGAGGATTTATTACGTATTACGGGTGTGATGAAACAAGTGAAAGAAGAAGACGATGTGATGATGATCCGTTACAATCTTGCTTCCAATCCTAATTCGTTTGTACGAAATCAAAACGTCATAGACACTATGCAAAATGAAGGACAAGACTCTCTTCCAATTACTGTATTAGATGGAGAGATTGTTAAAACCGGTGCTTATCCAACGAATGAAGACATTAGTGAATATTTAGGTATTCAACTGGTTAAAGAAGCGATTCAATAAGAAAAATGTTTGAGGTGCGAAATTTATTTTAGAAGAAGATGTAAAATATGAACAAATTAGAGATATTTGAACCCGTTATGTGCTGCAGTAGTGGAGGTTGTGGCTCATCAGTGGATGAAAATCAAATGCTAATTACATCTGTCATCAATGCATTAAATACTATTGATAGATATCAAGCTTATCAATACAATTTGACTGACAATCCTGTGCAATTTGTAAGTAATGAAACCGTTAGTACTATTTTACAGAAAGAGAATTCTGCTGCTTTGCCAATCACAGTATTGAATGGCAAAGTGAAGAAAGCTGGAGCTTATCCAACTCTTGATGAAATTGCTGAATATACTGGTGTACATTTTATGGTAACAGACCAATCTGGTGAGAGCGATTGTGGTTCCACTGGATGTTGTTAAGGGAAAAGAAGTAAGAGTTTATCTTCTTTTGTTTCTCATTAAAAGATTAAATACTATTATTATTGGAGGAAAATAATGAAAGAAACAGCTTTAAAAGAAAAAGTATCGAATAAAGAAAATGGGATTGGGCTTTGGGAACGTTATTTAAGTTTATGGGTTGCTTTATCAATGATTATTGGTGTAGCGCTAGGGCAATTTGTTCCTGCAATACCTAATTTTTTAAGTCAATTTGAGTATTATAACGTATCAATTCCAACAGCTATTTTAATTTGGTTAATGATTTTTCCAATGATGTTAAAAATTGACTTTAGCAGTATTGTAAATGTAACAAGAAAGCCAAAAGGATTAATCTTAACTACAGTAGTAAACTGGCTAATTAAACCATTTACCATGTATGCAATTTCTGCCTTTTTCTTTTTGGTGGTATTTAAACCGTTTTTAAGTCCCGAACTAGCCAATGAGTACATAGCTGGTGCGATTCTTTTAGGGGCAGCACCTTGTACAGCTATGGTATTTGTATGGAGTGAACTAACCAAAGGTGATCCAGCATACACCTTATTGCAAGTATCTATAAATGATATCATTGTTCTCTTTTTATATGCTCCAATTGTGGCACTTTTATTGGGCATTGGTAACGTTTCGGTCCCTATCAATACACTTTTACTCTCTATTTTTGTATTCATTGTAATCCCTTTGGCTCTAGGAATTATTGTTCGAAAATACGTGGTCAAGAAAAAAGGTGATGATTATTTTGAAAAAGATTTTGTGAATAAATTTGATGGGACCACACGGATTGGTTTACTACTAACTTTAGTTATTATCTTTTCATTCCAAGGTGAACGAATTCTAAGTAATCCATTCCATATTTTATTAATTGCTATTCCGTTAATTGTTCAAAATATAGCAATATTTTTCCTTGGTTATGGTGGTGCTAAAGCTTGTAAATTGCCTTTTTCAATAGCAGCACCCGCAGCCATGGTTGGAACAAGTAACTTTTTTGAACTTGCTGTAGCTGTCTCAATAGCATTATTTGGATTGAATTCTGGTGCAACTTTAGCAACCGTTGTAGGAGTATTAGTAGAGGTTCCTGTTATGCTATTATTAGTCAAATTTTCAAATAAAACGAAACATTGGTTCGATGGCTACGAATATTAATTAAAAAGAAAAGAAATTATGTGATATAACCTTTTATCAACTGTTTTATTAACTTAAAATTTGAATGCATAATGCCAGACTTTATCTAATCACAGGGATTGTATTCAACTTCATAGTGAATCGGGCGATGTATAGACGAGGGTATGTAGAAACGTTTAGAAGCGACCTTGTTGCGGAATAAGATTCCAAACCCATGGTTATCTATTACAACGTCTAACAAAAATATACGTTATAATGACGAAATCTTTTTTGAGTTCAAATATTATAAGTAGAGTTGGCAATCTGGAGCAATACTTAACGATCAATTCTGAAGGTTGCAGTGGTGATGAGTAAATTTCTAAAAGAGTAGTTCGATTTGAGATTAAACGTATTTTGATATTTATATGAATACTTTTGTGACACAAAAACGACCCCCGTAAAGTTAGATTTTTAACTCTAACTTTCGGGGGTCACCTCACTGCTCCTTAGATGCGTGCTTTTTATTAAATATTATTTACTAAATAATCAATCAGGACGTATTTTATATCATCATAACTAATCTTTTCAGGCAAAGCTTCTTTAATCGCTTTTAGTGAGTCGGTCCCAACTTTTCGAATCGCTTGCTTGATTTGGTTCTTAATATATGATGACACATCCGCGTCAAACACTTCTAAATCCCCTTGCTCCGCAGCTTGTGTCAGATGCGACAAGATAGTGGCTTCAGTCATATTACGTTCAATCGCAATCTCCAATGGCGTCAGGCCACGTTCTGCATACTGAGCACTAATATAATAACTTGATTGTCCACCACTACTTTGTAGATCAACACTTTCACGGTGTGGTTCTTCTTCGACTGTCGTATCCGGATTCGAAGAAGAATATTCTTGAATCGCAGGTAAGAAATAGCCCGCATACTTCTCTGCTTTAACCGATCCAACCCCTTCAACATCAAGGAATTCTTCATAAGTATTCGGCATACGACTCGCCATATCTTCCAAGGATTTATTAGAGAAGATAATATAAGCCGGCATCCCCTCTTCTTTGGCCAGTTGTGCCCGAACTTGACGCAATTGTTCATACAGATCCGCATTAACATCTTTAGATACTGTGCGTCTACGACTGGTTGATGCTTTAAGGTATTTACGTTCTTTAATTGTTAAAGTCGTCTTACCCATTAAAAGCATCTTAGATGCTTCCGTCGCATATAAACCGCGGTGTTCCGTCACGCCAATATATTGATAGGCTAATAATGCTGAAATGATGTCGCGAATTTGTTGAACAGAATAAGTCTTCATAATGCCGTAAGTCGACAGCTCGTCAAAGCGATTATCTAGAACTCGCTGATTCTGACTTCCACGCAGGACATCAATAATCATCGTCATCCCAAATTGGTGCTTCATTCGAAGCATACACGATAAGATCATCTGTGCTTCTTTTGTCACATCGATTTGACGCATCTCACCCATACAATTTGAACAATTTCCACAAGCTTCATTAGGAAATTCACCAAAATATCTTAGGATAAAATTCCGCAAACAACCCGTGAAGCTTGCGTACTGAATCATCATCTCTAAGCGGCGATGAGCTAATTCATCATTACTTTGCGCAATTAAAAACTTATTCGTCATAATATCTTGAGAGTGATATAAAAGAATCGCTTCCGCATCAAGGGAATCACGGCCCGCACGGCCCGCTTCTTGGTAATAACTTTCTAAATCTTTCGGCAAGTTAAAGTGAATCACTTTCCGAACGTCGGTCTTATCAATTCCCATTCCAAAAGCATTTGTTGCGACAATTATGTTACACTCATCCTTAATGAATTCAGACTGAGATTGTTGTCTTTGATCGTGTTCCATCCCAGCATGATACTTATTCACGGCATAACCTTGTTGCTTCAACTCTAAATGCAACTTGTCGACTTGTTTACGCGTGTTGGCATAAATAATAATTGCTTCATCATGATTAATTAAACTATGCAAAGTCACTAGACGATTGTTAGGTTCGATGACTGAGAATTTGATATTTGGTCGGTCAAAGGAATTAATGAAGACGCCTGGATCTTCTAATTCCAATTGAGCCACAATATCGTCTTGAACACGTTTCGTTGCTGTTGCGGTGAAGGCTGACATTCTCGGTCTTTGAGGCAATTGGTTAATAAATTGTGTAATGTTTCGGTAGCTTGGTCTGAAATCAAAGCCCCATTGAGACACACAATGCGCCTCATCCACAGCAAATAGTGAGATATTTTGTTTACTTAAAAACTCCTGGAAACTTGGATTCTCTAACCGTTCAGGTGCCACATATAACATCTTCAATGTTCTTTGGCGTAGTTGTTGTATTATATCTTGGAACTCTTTACTACTGATAGTCGAGTTCAAATAAGCTGCTTGTACTCCTAGTTGCGTCAACGTATCCACTTGATCTTTCATCAAGGAAATCAATGGCGATATTACTACGGTTAAGCCAGGCAACATTAAAGCCGGGAGCTGGTAACAGACTGACTTACCTCCCCCGGTTGGCAGAATCCCTAATGTATCTTGCCCAGATAATATTGTATTTATTATTTCTTTTTGTCCAGGGCGAAAGGAAGAATACCCAAAATGCTCCTGTAATGATGCTTCTAACTGCACAAAATACGCCCTTTCTTTTTAAATCATTTTTTATCCTTAAATAGTTTAACATACAACTGAATTATTTAGAACATGAGGGTGTTCTCGGAAATAGTGTACTTATTTCAGCGAGAATGATTCGGTCACCGTAGTGGATCTCCTTAAGTCAATCACCTCGGCTTAAACCTTTTGATTAAGCTTTCGTCGCGCTTTGCTAGTTAATCCATATGTCGCTACCACTCCTATGGCTTGAAGTACGCAAAGTCGTCCTAATACGACTGCACCTCACCATTCTCACTTTCATATGCTATTACTAAAACGATCTTATTTATTAAATTTAGTTTTTGAAGAACACTCACCCAGCATATTACCGTGAGTTCAGTGAATTCATTTACTATGAATAAGGACGGACTACCGTATTAAATTCTGCGTGAACGACAGTGATCTACAATATCAATAGGTAGACGAGACGGAAGAGCTTTTATAAAAATACGACCGTATTTTTGTAAAGAACTAGAGACGGTCCCATGGCTACATTGAATTCGCTGAGTGAACATAAATATGCGGTCGCGGAATCATCTCTCTTTCATCAGCATAAATAAACTACTTCTCACAAGCCGATTCTTTGTAAACAAAGGGGGTTGTTGTTAAGATGAGATAGAAAATACAGTTAGATTAAAAGCTTTTGAAAGGAGTTTTTTAATGAAAGTATTAGTAGTAGGAGCAAATGGTAAAGTTGCTAGACACTTTGCTGAAATAGTCAAAGACCATGAAAGCATTCAAGAAAAAGCTATGATACGTAAGGCTGAACAAGAAAGTTTCTTTAGCGAACGAGGGATCGAAACAGTATTACTCGACTTAGCTAAGAACTCAATCGATGAATTAGCCGAAGCAGCTAGAGGCATGGATGCAGTAATATTCAGTGCAGGTGCTGGAGGAAAAGGCTTAGACAAGACAGTGAAAATTGACTTAGACGGCGCAATTAAAGCAATGACAGCTGCTGAACATGCCGGCGTTAAACGATTCGTGATGGTAAGTACATTCCGTACTGGACGCGAAGAAATGGAAAAAGAAAATTCTCTGCAAGTATACACCATCGCTAAGAACTATGCAGATGAATGGTTGAAAAACCGTACAGAATTAGACTGGACTATCGTTCACCCAGGTATTCTTGTAGACGAAAGCGGTACTGGAAACATTAAAGTAGGAACAGACTTTGAAATCAATGAGATTCCACTTGAAGATGTTGCTCACACACTGGTTGCCGTATTAGAAAACGAGAACACAATTAAGAAAGAATTTGAAGTGTTAGCTGGCGACAAAGACGTGAATGACGCTGTTAAATCACTATAATATATAACAAGTAATAACTGAGTCAGATCACATTATAAAGTGACTGACTCGGTTATTTTTATGGATTTATTCATTGTCTTCATCACTATGTATTAGTGTACCCCCTGCATTTGTAAACTCTAAAATTTTTTATATATTGTGTTTCCCATGTATCATTTAATTGCCAAATAATACTAGTTTTTATTGTAAGAATAGACAGTAGTTGAAACTGGAGAATTGAGTGAAATTTTGACTTTGCGGGGCGTCGTGAGTCAGCACGATGAACCGCAAACGAAAATACGGAGTGTCGTGAGTCGGCACGACGTACCGCAAACGAAAATACGGAGTGTCGTGCCAATTCACGACGCACCTTAAGCATCAAAAAAACACTATCCATTCAAGAATAGTGTTAACCATCTTCTATAATACGACTTCAGACCGCTTTCTATAATTAAACACTTCATTCATAACCGTTGAGCCTAGAATAAACAGCGTCCCAACCATTTGTATTGTGCTTAAAGGTTGGTGTAGCAATACTGCCGATAGGATAATAGCTGTAACTGGATCAATGTAGCTCAAGAGTGAGGACGTCTGAGCTGGTAATTTATTCAAAGCTTCAAAGAAGAGTTGATAAACCCAGCCTGTGTGAACAACTCCGACAATCAGTAAAAGGCCAAGCACTGAAGGTGTGAAGCTCAACCCGCTTAAATCCTCGGTCAGGAATACATATGGAACCATCACCACTGCTGAGACCAATAATTGGAAGAAAGTTAACTCCAATCCTGGTAAGCCTTTAGTCTTTTTATTTAGAATCATGATCCACGCATACAGTACAGCTGCACCGATTCCATATCCGACCCCGATTAAGTTAACTTGCACCCCACCAAACACACCTGAAATTAAGACAGCTCCGAACAAGGCAGCAATGGTACTGAAGAGATTATAAATCGTCATTTTTTCATTTAAAACGAAAGGTGCTAGCAATACCACAAAGGCTGGTGCCATATAATAGCACAAAGTTGCAACGGCCACACTTGTATATTGATACGCTTCAAATAGGAAAATCCAATTAAAACCAATCGCAGTTCCAGAAATAATTAAGTATTTCGCATTTTTCTTAACGACAGCCCAATCGATGTTACTTTGCTTAAAAATTATGACACCGAGGAGGAAAAGAGTTCCGACAACGGCTCTAAACATCGCTATCACCGCAGATGGCAACGGAATAAAATGAACAAAAATCCCGATTGACCCTACGATTAACATTGCGACAATTAATTTAACTTTATCCAAAAGACACTCCTCCTCAATCATTAAAGTTTCAATAGTATTCTAACATAATTTTAATTTAATTGGGTGTTTTGTTTCTGGTATTTGCCCCACTCATTCATTCGAAGATTCATCGTCGCTAAAAATTCATCCACCATCCCTTGGCCATTGGTTAAGACAACTAAAGCATAGACCGGTTCGCCGTCCTCCATATAAATACCGGAGTCGTGAAGAGACCCGCCAATACTACCATATTTTGTGAACATGCCTTCTTGGATATGTTTTTTGAAATATTCTGCTTCGGTATTCCCACTAAGCGAAGTTAAAATATAACTGTATTTATCTTCGGTAGCAACCGGGAGTAAAATATTCAATATCATCTGGGCGTCTGCCATATTATTCGTTGTATACTCAGCTTGATCAAACGACAGCCCGCTTAAATTTAAAAGTGACTCTTGCACATTTTCATAAATTTGCTGGTAATAAGAGAAAAGCATATTAAAAGCGGTGTTATCAGACAGAGCTAATGAATTGTAAAACAACTCATATAAAGGATAAGACGCCTTTTTCTCACTATTCGTCACTGGACCGGCACCCTCCTCGAACAAAGCGTCACTATAAGGTAACTCTGTCTCAAAAGTCATCACACCATCGGCAATTAAATCAGCGTAAAGTCTTGCACACCCACTTTCGTCACACTTCCAACAAGCATTGGCGTTCGCTCGTTATAGAAAAAATCTGTGTCAGTCTGGTAATTATGATAGGCAACTAAAACAGCCTCTGGATTCAAACCGAATTCATGTATTGTTGCAGTCACTAATTCTTCCATAGAGGTGAATTGACTATAGTCTTGAGATAATTCTTCAGTCACAGACTCCTCTGTCTCACTCTCAACAGACTCACTTTGAGTCTTCAATAACTGGCACGGGCTCTTCTGATGTGCTACACGCCGCCAATAAAAACAAGGAAACTACTAACATTTTTCTTTAACAACTTGCCCACCTCTTCATTTTTTGTTAAATAAATACCCCACTTTATTCAGTGAGGTAAAACTTAATTGTTTATGCTTTTTTAACGAATTCAGACTTTAACTTCATCGCTCCGAAACCGTCGATCTTACAATCAATGTCATGTCCATCGGCTGGATCAATAATTAACTTTATATTTTTTACTTTCGTTCCATGCTTAATCGCTGATTTGAAGCCTTT
Source organism: Ruoffia sp. FAM 26254 (assembly GCF_045528545.1). Classification (NCBI taxonomy): domain Bacteria; kingdom Bacillati; phylum Bacillota; class Bacilli; order Lactobacillales; family Aerococcaceae; genus Ruoffia; species Ruoffia sp. FAM 26254. The sequence continues at coordinate 51,406 of NZ_JBGQQY010000006.1, read as the reverse complement.
TACTTTCAAATCTTTGACAACGATAACTGTGTCACCGTCCGCAAGCTCATTCCCATTCGAATCTGTAATTGTTTCGCTAGCCTCGATGTTTGCTTGTTCACTTGCAGTCCATTCGTAAGCACATTCCGGACAGACGAATAATGCACCATCTTCATACGTGTATTCCGACTGACATTGTGGGCAATTAGGTACGTTTTCCATTCTGCACCTCCTTATCTTTTATTGAAAATAATCATTCCTCAGCTGTATCTCTTAAATTGATTAAAGCTAAGTACTCTTCAAGAGTCAAACCATGTTCATACATAAATGTCGCGTGGTCTTCTCCTACATAACGAATATGCCAAGGTTCGTATTCGTAACCAGTGATATGTGTTTTGCCTTCTAAGTAGCGTAAGATAAAGCCATAATCATGACCGTTCTCAGCTAACCAAATCGCAGAACCGTATTGGCCGTAAGCTTGGTGTAAATCACGTCCGTATTCTTGCCAATCCGTTCCAAGTAAATCAAAAGCCAATCCAGTCGAATGTTCAGTCGCATCTGCTGGGGCAACAAACATGTCCGTCATATAAAAGGCATCCGCATCACTATAACCATCCGCAATATACATATTATAACGACTATCAAAGTTCATCGCTTGATAGGCAATTGTCCGGTGAGCAGAGACAGTTTCAAAGTAGTATCCAGCTTGTTCTGCTGCAGTAATTAAAGCATTAAACTCTTCGAAAATATTCGCATTGTAGGCGTGCCCCGTCCCTGTCCAAGCAAATTCCATGTCTAAATCTGCTTCCAAACGGTTTTCTCGGTTGATCAGCATGAGTGCTGGATCGTCTAAAGACGCATCCTCTGGCAAGGCTTCAACTAATTCTTCTACTGTTAAATCAGATTTAAATGGTTCAATGAGTTCGGTATCAATCAACTCAATCGCTCCAATGGTTTTAACGGGTAAAGTTAACCAGACAACCATTGTCATTAAAAAATATCGCCATTTTGTTTTAAATTTCATTAATTTAAGCTCCTTAATTAAGATTACTCATCTATTATCTCAAATTTTCTCATTAAGACAACCTTTTTTCAATAGGCTTTTAAAATAAAACACACCAGCCAATATAAAACAAACTGATGTGTCATTATAATACATTTTAAATATCAATTTCCAACAAGGTTGGCGTGTGGTCTTGACGAGTTCCTGAATCAATCATTTCAGATTTTTGAACTTTATCCGCAATTCGGTTACTTACTAACCAGTAGTCAATTCTCCACCCCGAATTGTTGATTTTACTAGTCTTCGCGCGTTGATTCCACCAAGAATAAACGCCTTCCACATCTCCGTGAATATAACGGAATGTATCTGTAAATCCGCGAGCTAATAGATTTGTGAACCCTTCACGCTCTTCGTCAGTAAAGCCAGCTGAACGACGGTTACTCTTAGGATTTTTCAAGTCAATTTCTTTGTGAGCGACGTTATAGTCACCTGTTGCTATGACAGGTTTCTCTTTATCAAGACTCGCTAAGTAATCCGCATACTTAATATCCCATTGTTGACGCTCTTCTAAACGAACTAAGCCCGAACCAGCATTCGGTGTATAAACTTGTGTAATAAAGAAATCATCAAATTCAAGTGTAATAATACGCCCCTCCGCATCCATGGTACTTGGTGCCCCAATTTCTGGATAAGTAACATTAGGTGAAAGGTAGTTTTTGAATAAGAACATTGTCCCAGCATAACTTTTTCGGGCCGGTTCTTTTGAACTATTCCAAGCGATGGTGTAATCTGGCACGTCTTCTTGCAAGATTTCTAAATGCTTTTTAGTTGGCCCTTTACTTGATAATTTAGTTTCTTGAATCGCTATTACATCTGGATCTTCATCTTTAATTGTCTTTAGTACAGCTCTTGATAATTCTGCTCTCGCTGAGTCACTTGTTAAAGCTGCGTTAAGTGAATCGATATTCCATGAAATTAATTTCACTGTCATTCTCCTCGTATACTTTATTTATTCTTATTCATTTTATATTTAACTGATTGGATGGTCAAACATTGTGACAATTTCTTTGTAAAAGGAGTTCAAAATTGATTGATGATAGCGCTTTATGATATATTTAAATTAAGATAACGATGATGGAAATAATGGAAGAGAGGGATGTCTATGGCAAGAGGAGGAGGCCGCGGAGGTGGCGGCGGTGGTCGCAGCGGTGGCTTCGGTGGGTCTCGTGGTGGCGGTGGTCGCAGTAGTTCTGGTGGACGCGGTGGCGGGTCATTCGGTGGTAGTCGTGGCGGAGGCTCTTGGGGTGGTGGCGGTTCTTGGGGCGGCGGAGGTTACAATTCTCGTCCAGTCATTCGAACCGGACCAATCTTTAACTCATGGGGTTCTCGTCGTAGAAGAAGTTCCTTTGGTGGTGGTCCTTCTGGAGGCGGAGGTGGCGGTGGCTGTTCAAGCACACTCATCTCAATGATCATTATTGGTGTGATTATCATGTTCATATTACCAATGATATTTGGTGGTATGGGTGGGAGTTCGAATAATAATTCATCCAGCTCTGAAACTTCTGTAACGCGCTCAACCGTTGAACGTGAGCCACTACCAGCAGGTTCAGTCAATGAAACGGATTATTACACCGATGACGCTAACTGGGTTGAAAACCAAACCGTTATGAATGATGGATTACGTCATTTCTATGAAAAAACAGGTGTTCAGCCTCACGTCTATATTACAACTGAAATTAATGGTTCAAACAATGCTTCAATGTCGGAAGTAGAGGTATATACCAATGAACTTTACGATGAATTATTCACCGATGAAGCTCACTTATTGTTAATGTTTTATGAAGGAACACCAAGCAATTACACGACTTATTATGTCACGGGTTCCCAAGCCGACCAAGTTATTGATAGAGAAGCAGCAGACATATTACTAGATTACATTGATCGAAATTACTATGACATGAGCCTTAACACTTCCGAGTTCTTTAGTAAGTCATTCCGAGATGCAGCTGACCGAATTATGGACGTAACAACCTCACCTTGGATACCTGTCCTACTAGTAATAGGTGGCGTGATTCTCGTTGGAATCCTCTTCTTATGGTGGCGTAAACGTAAGCAACAAGAAGCGATTGAAGCCAAACGTACCGAAGATATGTTGAGTAAACCGATTGACACTTTCGGAACAAGTTCTGAAGCAGACGATTTAGCAAAAAAATACGAAGACAAATAATATACAATTTGGAGGAATTACATTATGGCTATACTAAATAGATTTAAAGACATTATCAGTGCAAATATCAACTCAATTATTGACCGCATGGAAGATCCTGAGAAAATGATCGACCAATACTTACGTGACATGTTAGAAGACTTAGCTGAAGTAAAAGAAAGTACCGCAAGTGTGATGGCTGAAGAAACTCGCAGCAAACGTAAAGTCGATGAGAACGAAGCGGAAGTGAAGAAATTCGAAGAATTAGCTAAAAAAGCGCTAGAAGCTAACAACGAAGACGACGCACGTATCTTCTTATCTAAGAAACAAGAAGTTGAAAATGTCGGTGCCGGTTACGCAACAGCTTACGCTGCCGCTCATGAAAATGCCGTTAAAATGCGTCAAATGCATGACAAATTAGCTAAGGATATCGATACATTGAAACACCGTCGTGCAATGATTAAAGGTAAAATGTCAGTGGCAAATACTCAAAAAACAATTAATGATGCCACAGGTAACGTTACTCAATCTGAGAATGCGATTGGAAACTTCGAAAGAATGGAAGACAAAGCAAACCGTATGCTAGACGAAGCAAATGCTATGTCAGAATTAAATACGGAACCGATTGACGAAGCCAAAGCTTTAGAAGAAAAATACGCTTCAAATACTTCCGCTGCTGTTGAAGATGAATTATCTCGACTTAAACAACAAATGGGTCTAGATTCAACAGATACAGAATCTTAATAATAAATTTAAACGCCTTTCTTTCAGTGCTTGTAACTGAAAGAAAGGCGTTTTTTGTACATACTTATATAGATTGTAGTACTTCCGAAACGAGCCAAGCCCACACTCCTACAGTGAACACTGCAGTAATTGGAACCCAAAACTGAAATTTACGATGCTTCGTCTTATGTCTAAAGAAACGCATGCCTAAGAAAGCACCTAGACCTCCAAACAGAAAACTCGCTTGTAGTAATTTTCTTTCTGAAATTCGGTATTGCCCAGTTCGTGAATATTGTTTATCACGGTAGTAAAGATGACACGTGTACACATTCATTAAACCAATAAATAAGATGACGATCATCTCTATCATTCTAATATACTCTTGCATTTATTCACTCTTTCTATTGTAACTTAGCCTTGACTCAACATATCTTGAGCTGCTTTTTTATAATCTTCACTTCCAGAAGTTTCCGCAAACTCCGCAATCGTAATGGCTTGCGTTGATAGAACTTCAATAATATGCTCTTTCATCTTTAGCCAAGTATATCCGCCCGCTGCTTGATATTCCTGAATTAAATTCTCCAACTCAGCCTCTCCAAACAATAAGTAATGCGCTGTAAAGTCATTGGAAACATCCATATGCTTTGCCTCAGTCCAGTCAATAATTCCGATGACTTTTGAATTGGAATCAATCAACATATGACCTGGATACAAATCACCATGAATAAAGCCGGTCTCTTTTGGCCACAAGTCGCCTTGACTTAACCAAGCTTCCCACCGCTCTAAAGGCGATTCATGAACCGAATAGTTTTCCTTCACACGATTTATTCGCTGGCGCATCATCTCTTGTAACTGATCTTTTGAGTCTACTCGCAAGCCCGCTTCTGCCACTTTTTCTTTGGAAATGCTGTGAATTTCTACCATTGCTTTAGCTAGGCTCTTTGTAAATTCAGCTGGCGCTTGATTCACATCAAAAACCCAACTTGTCTCTTGAGTTACCGAATCAGTCGTGACAGCCGGCTGCCCTTCCAGTGACTTATAGGCAATTAACTCTTCTGTAAAAACTTCCCAATTTGGGACTTGGATCGACTTTGTATTTTCATTGACGAGTTCTAATATTTTCTTTTCGGCTTGCGCTTTTAGAAAAACGTCTCTTCGTCTTGGCACGCGTAATATCCACTCTTGCCCATTGATATCTTCGGCGATCACAACTTTAAAATCTAAGCCAATATTTACGTCTTGTAAGGTCTCCTCTTTTAATTAGATGCCATTTTTCTTAGCTAATTCAATCATGTCATCACCCTTTCGTTGGCCCTCTATAATAACTGCTTCAAATCTTGTCCTCTAATTATAACTTAGTCAGTAGCGAATACCAAATGCCCTCTATGGTATATTATATATAAAATGTAAGATCGGAGGACTTTTCATGGTCGCAAAATTATCAGAAGACTTAATCTATGAAATACTTTCCGTCGTTGACGAGATCCCTAAAGGAAAAGTCGCTTCGTACGGACAAATTGCTAACCTCATTGACCGCCCAAAAAACGCTCGCCTCGTCGGAAAAGTACTCAGCCAGGCTAGTTACTACGGCGCTTACCCTTGCCATCGTGTGGTGAATCATGCGGGGAGACTCGCCCCAACTTTCCCTAACCAAAAGGACTTGTTACTTGATGAAGGCGTTGAATTTAAAAAACCATCACATGTGGATATGAAAAATTTCCAGTGGGATATGTGATTTCGCCTTAACTTTAGACAAACGGCGATTCTATTTGGCTTGAGTTCGATCAACTAAGGACGAACCGCAGTTCCATTTGTCCTGAGTTCAATCAACTAAAGACAAACAGTGGTTTCATTTGGCTTGAGTTCGATCAACTAAGGACGAACCGCAGTTCCATTTGTCCTGAGTTCGGGCAACTAAAGACAAATGGCGATTTCATTTGGCTTGAGTTTGCTAAACTAAAGACAAACGGCAATTCCATTTGGCTTGAGTTTGGGCAACTAAAGACAAACGGCGATGTCATTTGGCTTGAGTTTGGGCAGCTAAAGACAAACAGCGATGTCATTTGGCTTGAATTCACTCAAATGATTATATTTTCTATTTATTAGAAGCGCGGTTACTTTTAACTTGATCAATAAGAGCTTGAATTGACTCAATCCCCAATTCATCCATTCTTGCTGGTAAGTCGCGAATAATTTCTGGACAAACCATCGGATTATTGTAGTTCTCTGTTCCTATTTGAACGGCTGTGGCACCCGCCATATACATTTCTAATACGTCATCAACCGTCTTGATGCCGCCAATACCAATAATCGGTATAGTCACGGCATTCGCAACTTGATAGACCATTCTTAGGGCAACGTGTTTGAGTGCGGTACCTGATAAACCACCTGTGATCCCACCTAAGATAGGCTGGCCAGTCGTTAAGTCAAAGGCCATACTTGTTATCGTATTAATCATTGAGATGGCGTCGGCTCCCGCTGCCTCTACCGCTTGGGCAATTTCTACAATATCTGTTACGTTGGGCGTTAGCTTCACATAGATAGGTAGACTGGTCACAGCTTTACAAGCTTTAGTTAAGCGAGCGGCCACTTCTGGATTCGTACCAAAAGCTACACCACCTTCTTTAACATTCGGGCAGGAGATATTTAATTCAATTGCTTTGACATTGGGTGCTGTAGAAATCTGACGGCACATTTCGATGTAATCTTCTTCGGTAGACCCTGCGACACTCGCAATGATTGGTACATCAAAGCCTTCAAGGTAAGGCAATTTCTCAGATAGAACGGCTTCGACGCCTGGATTCTTTAATCCTACAGAGTTCAGTACATCCTTGTCTCTATGCACATATTGTGGTGCAGGATCACCCACACGTTCTTCAAGTGTCGTACTTTTAGTAATTAAGGCACCTAATAAACCTAAGTCATAGTGTTTTGCGTAACTTTCACCGAAACCAAAGCAACCTGAAGCTGGCATAATAGGGTTCTTCAATTCAATACCTGGAAGATTTACTTTTAGTCTGTTCATTATATTCTCTCCTTAAATTTCAAGTGCGTGATACACTATCTCACCATCAACTAGAGTTAAAGCACACATACCTTTGACTTTATAGTCATTAAAAGGCGTATTAGCAGCTTTAGATAAATAATCATCCGAGTTAATCACAGACTCTTTTTCTAAATCAAAAACAGCAATATCTGCAACACTTCCCACTTTCAATTCACCCATAGGTAAGTTAAAGAGTCGGGCTGGCAGGTGACTCATGCGATCAATTAGAAATTCTAAAGTCATCAAATTCTTTTCAACAAAGTGAGTATACATTAAAGCAAAGGACGTCTCGATACCCACTATTCCAAATGGAGCATCAATAAATCCACCAGACTTTTCTTCCATAGTATGGGGCGCATGGTCAGTCGCAATAAAGTCGATCGTTCCATCAGCTAGTCCTTCAATTAGTGCGCGTTGATCTTGTTTGCCACGTAATGGTGGATTCATCTTGAAGATAGCATCATCACTTGGTATATCCATCTCATTAAGAATTAGATGATGTGGTGTCACCTCTGCAGTAACATTCACTCCTTGTCGCTTACCTTCTCGAATGGCATCGACGGATTCTTTCGAAGAGACATGACAAACATGATAATGGACGCCAGTTTCTTTAGCGATGAGAATGTCACGAGCAATCTGGCTGCTTTCAACAATCCCCATAATCCCTGGCAAACCCAATTCTTTATTGCGAATACCATTATGCATGACCCCTCCGTAAAGTAGACTCTCGTCTTCAGTGTGGGCGACGATGGGTTTATCAAGACTCGCAGCTAACTTCATCGCTTCATACATAATTCCAGCTGTTTGAACACCCACCCCATCATTAGTGAATGCGAAAGCATCAATGGCTGCCATATCAACTAATTTATCTGTCCGTAATCCCTCAGTAATCGGCGCATATTGAAAAGTCTTAACAACTGAATCACGCTCGATAATATCCTGAATAGCTTGGTATTTCTCAGGTGTATCTGGAACAGGATTGGTGTTAGGCATAGCGCAAACAGTTGTAACACCGCCACGAGCTGAGGCTTTGGATCCACTCAAGATAGTCTCTTTATCAGTGAAGCCAGGTTCTCTAAAATGCACGTGAATATCGACCAAACCATGTGTGATGAGTTTTCCTTTTAAATCAATCACTTGCTCACCCTCCAAGTCATGCCCTAATTCAACAATCACTCCTTCTTCAATTGCGATATCAATAGACTCTAATTCATTATCTTTTACCACTCTTTGACCATTCTTTAATATTAGTTTCATTCTACTCTCCCTTTTAAGACCCACTCTAGAATTGCCATACGTGCATAGACCCCGTTGGACATTTGAGTAACAATTCGACTTTGTGCACATTCCACTAATTCATCCGCCAACTCAACATCACGGTTCACTGGTGCTGGATGCATAATAATGGCTGTATCCTTCATTGTTCGGTGACGTTGACGAGTTAATCCATACATCGCATGATAGTCTTCTTTTACGTAATGCATATCCTCTGATCCGTGGCGCTCCAATTGAACACGAAGCATCATCACCACATCTGCCTCCGCTACTGCTTCATCCACTGTTTTAAACGCTCCGTACTGCTCAAAGCTTATGTCAAAGTAATCATTCGGCCCAGCAAAGATAACGTCAGCCCCTAACTGATTAAGCAATGTCATATTACTCATGGCAACGCGTGAATGAACTATATCTCCAATTATCGCAACTTTTAACCCTTTAAAATCACCAAACTCTTCATAAATAGTCATAATATCTAATAAAGATTGCGACGGATGCTGTCCGTTACCACTACCCGCATTAATAATTTGAATCTTTAAGTTCATAAGTTGGTCCATATAATTTCGATCTGGGTGGCGAATGACAGCTACATCTACCCCTATCGCTTGCATAGTTAGAACAGAATCATATAAACTCTCACCTTTATTGACTGACGAACTTCCGACATCAAAATTAATTTGATGCATGCCTAACTTATGCTCAGCCACCTCAAAACTATGCTTAGTCCGGGTACTATTCTCAAAAAACATATTCACCACTGTTGCATCACTCTGGTATGTTCTACGACCTTCCTTAAAGTCGATAGCAGTCTCCAATAAATTCAGTAACCCTTCATTATCAAATTGCTCTACAGATAAAAAATTTCTCACAATCATCTTCCTCCTAACAAAAAAGCGCCTTTAATCTTCGAGACTAAACGCACCTAAATAAGGATAGTTTCGCTTATGATCTCTCGGATCTATTTAAAGTCAAAAACTGATTAATAATTTATGATAGTGTGACAGCATCCTTGCCATCTATTTCTTTGATTTGAACTCGCACACGTTCTTGTTTAGATGTAGGAATATTTTTCCCAACATAGTCTGGGCGAATTGGTAATTCACGGTGTCCTCGGTCTACTAATATAGCCAAAGATATTTCTGCAGGGCGTCCTCGATCCATACAGGCATCCATTGCCGCACGAATCGATCTGCCTGTAAAGAGCACATCATCAACTAAGATGACTTTTTTACCTGATAGATCACTAGAATTTTCTAGTCTCTGGTCGGTATACTCAATATCATCGCGGTAGGCTTCAATATTTATTGACTCAACTAGCACGGGTCCTTCGATCTCAGCAATATTTTTACCTAGGCGTTCAGCCAGAGGTGCCCCGCGCGTCGCAATCCCCATAAGGACAATATCTTCAATTCCTTTGTGATGTTCAATAATTTCATAAGCTAGTCGGGTCAGAGCACGTTTCATTTCCATCTCATTCATTACAACTTTTTCCATTGTTTACCTCCTTGATAAAGAAAAGACCTCTCCTTAACCGCGGGCATGCGAAAGAAGAGGTCTCTAAATAAAGAGTTTCCGACTGTACTTACCTTCTTCGTCTCACAGGACGCCAATTAAAGGATACTTATTAAGCTACATTATATACTATATTTTTTATTAAGCAACTGTAAAAATTAGGGCTCTTCGAATTTAATGCTTCATTAATCTAACTTTTTCACGTAATAAGCCTTTCAAAATCAAGACACTCTAGCATTTATGTGTCCGCTTAACATTAAATATAGATGAGGAATTATCTGAAAAATAATCTTATTTTAATTTAAAGGTTGACTTTTAAATCTTTATTCTTTAATATAATTGAAAATATAAAAGTCAATGAAACAAAGAGTAGCACACTTATTTATGAACAGAGAGTAGACGCTAGCTGAAAGATCTACCTTAATGAGTTTGTGAACCGCATTGTTTGGACTCTTGAATGAAATGAGTAGTTCAAGACGCTAGTCGCGTTAACACTTTGAGTGATGTCTGGAAGTTTATGACGTCATTAGAGTGGTACCGTGGATTCGTCCGCCTCTAATTATTAGAGGCGGGCTTTTTTTGTCGCTTAATTCACCCTTAGAAAGGATCGATACTATGTTTCAAGGAAGAAGTTTTACTAAAGAAATAGATTTTACACAAAACGAACTCAATTACTTAATTGACTTTGCCATTCATCTTAAACAATTAAAAAAGCAACGTATCCCCCACGAATACCTTAAAGGTCAGTCCATTTGTTTAATCTTTGAGAAAACATCAACAAGAACACGTGCAGCCTTCTCAGTTGCTGCCAGCGATCTTGGCGCAACGGCGGATTACTTTGGTGCGAGTGATATGCAGATGGGTAAAAAGGAATCCATTGAAGATACTGCCAAAATATTAGGTAGTATGTACGACGGTATACAGTTTAGAGGCTATAAGCAATCGGATGTGGAAGCATTGGCTACTCACGCTGGCGTTCCCGTGTGGAATGGGTTAACAGATGAATGGCATCCTACCCAAATGATTGCCGACTTTATGACATTGAAAGAAAACTTCAATCGTCTGTCTGGACTTAACTTAGTCTATTGTGGTGATGGGCGTAATAATGTTGCCAACAGCTTGATGATTACAAGTGCCATCTTAGGTGTCAATTATACAGTAGCTAGTCCTAAGGAATTATTCCCTGATTCAGACCTAGTTGAATTGGCTCAGTCCTACGCTAAGAAATCAGGTGCAACCATCACTCTGACAGAAGACATCAAGCAAGCAGTCACAAACGCAGATGCTATCTACACCGACGTCTGGGTCTCAATGGGAGAAGAAGCATTATTCGATCAGCGCATTAAGCAGTTAATGCCTTATCAAGTGACTCAAGAATTATTTGATTTAGCCAATGAAGATGCTATCTTCCTACATTGTCTACCTGCTTACCATGATACTTTGACTAATATAGGTCAAGAGATTGCAAGCAAATATAATATTACAGAGATGGAAGTGACTGATGAGGTCTTCCGCTCAGACTATGCTAAACAATTCGACCAAGGTGAGAATCGCCTTCACTCAATTAAAGCCATTATGGCAGCAACCAATGGTAACCTATTCATCAAACAATTAGATTAAATACATAACCCTATCAAAAGAAAGTAAACTTATCAGAATTTCAGCGAATCGGCGGTGGTGAAAGGCCGATACATATACTAAGTTGAATCGCACTTTTGAGGTAAGATATTAGAATTACTAAGTATCTTCGTTGGAATAACGTTAACATTCACTAAAGAAAGATTATGTCAAATAATCTTTGAATTAGAGTGGCACCACGAAGCACATTCGTCTCTATCAATGAGATGAGTGTGCTTTTTATATACATATTTTTAGGAGGAAAACATATGATTAATGTTAGTATTATTGGCGCGACAGGCTATACAGGTTCTGAATTGATGCGCTTATTGGTCAATCACCCTGAGGTAACCCTCAAACATCTAACTGCACGGAAATTAGCTGGACAGAAGATATCACATACTTTCCCTTTCCTCACATCTTTCTTAAAAGATAAGTGCTTTGTCACCTTAGATATAGAGCAAATTAAACAAGATAGCGATATCGTCTTTATTTGTCTACCTCACGGTCACGCAATGACCTTAGCTAAAGAATTAGGCGAGGATATTAAAATCATTGACCTTGGCGCTGATTTTCGGATAGAGGATTCAGATACTTATGAAGCTTTTTATAAATTTCCGCAAACAGCACCAGACTTATTAGCGAAAGCAGTGTATGGCCTAACGGAATACCATCGTGAGGCCATTAAAGAAGCTCAGCTGATTGCAAATCCAGGTTGCTTTGTTACCAATGCACTCTTAGCTCTTTCTCCTCTAGTTGAGTCTAATCTGATTGACTCTGAATCAATTATTATTGATAGCAAATCAGGAATCAGCGGTGCCGGTCGAAGTGCCAATGTAGATAATTTACTTAGTGAAGCAGGAAATAACTTCAAAGCATACAACCCACTCCAGCACCGTCATATCCCTGAAATCGAACAGGAGTTGTCACGCTTTGGCCAAACAGTGCAAATTCAATTCACTCCGCATCTATTACCTACAGAACGCGGCATATATTCAACTATCTATGTTCAACCAAGGAGTAATATAAGTGAAGAAGCATTACGCCAATTATATAAAGATAAATACGCCGAGGAAGCTTTTGTCCATCTATTGGATCCAGAGCAACTTCCTACAACCAAAGCGGTCCGTGGTTCCAACCATTGTCATATCCAAGTTAAGGTAGACCAACGAACAGGTCGCATCATTATCTTTTCAGTCATTGATAACCTAGTCAAAGGTGCTTCCGGCCAAGCTATTCAGAATATGAATGTGATGTTGGGATTGGATGAATCATTAGGCTTAAGTCAATCTGGCGTGATGCCATAATTTCTATACAAAGGAGAAGCATATGAAACAATTAGACAAAGGCATTCATGCTGTAGCCAATATACAATCGCAAGCCTTACATGCTGGCTTTAAAAGTGATGTCGCCCACAATGACCTGGCTTTAATTTATTTCCCCACTGGGGCTACTGTATCAGGTGTCTTTACCCAAAACTTAGTCAAAGCTTGGCCAGTTATTCACGGTCAAGCGAGTCTGAAGCATCATTCTAACTTCAAAGCGATTCTGATTAATAGTGGCAATGCCAATGCTTGTAATGGTCCAGATGGTGAGAAAACGATGCATCAAGCCATTCAAGAATTAGCAGATTTATGCGCGATTAAACCGTCAGAGATACTGATGAGTTCTACGGGGGTCATCGGTGCACCTCTTGATTTCTTTCCTTTTAAAAAGGCACTACCAACATTAGTGAATTCCTTGCAGTCAGAGTCTAGTCAAGCGGTCAGTGAATCGATTATGACTACCGATACTGTCGCAAAAGAAACTGCTTATTCATTGGAGATTGATGGACAGACTGTTCACATCGGCGCAATGGCTAAAGGCTCAGGCATGATTCATCCTAATTTGGGCACTATGTTAGCTTATATTGTTACCGATATCGCCTGTGATCAAGTGACACTCAACCAACTATTAAAGAATGCGGTAGACGTATCTTTCAATAGCATGACTGTTGATGGCGATACTAGTACCAATGATACAGTCTTACTTTGTGCAACAGGGGAAAACTCAATTGACTTAACAGACCACAATCTTGCAACAATCCAATCCCTTATAACAAAAGTCAGCCAAGACTTAGCTCAAATGATTGCCAGAGACGGAGAAGGTGCTTCGAAATTCATTACAATAACTGTAGGTGGGGCTCAATCAACAGAAGATGCCAAAGCAGTCGCTAAGTCCCTGGCCACTTCCAACCTCCTGAAGGCAGCACTTTTTGGGCAAGACCCTAACTGGGGTCGCGCCCTATCAGCCATTGGTAATAGTGGCGTTGAAACTCTTGATCCATGGCTGATCGATATCATATTTAAATCTGACATCGGTTCTATTCAACCGTGCCGTAACGGCGCTTATCATCCCTTTGATCCTCAATTTGCCCAAAAGATTCTCACTGCCACTGATATTGAAATGATTGTCGAACTCAACCAAGGCACAAGTCAAGCTACTGTTTGGACTTGTGATTTAACGCATGATTATATTGAAATTAATGCTGACTACCACACTTAGGAGTGATTGAATGAATTATACAGAAAAGATAAACGTTCTCATTGAGGCTCTACCCTACGTCAATCGCTTTAGAAAACATATCATCGTCATCAAGTACGGTGGTAATGCCATGATTAATGCCGACTTAAGACACTCGGTCATGCAAGATATTCTTATGATGAAGTCGGTTGGTATGATCCCCATTGTCGTTCACGGTGGTGGTCCCTTCATCTCACAGATGTTAGATAATTTATCCATTGAAAGTCACTTTGTGGATGGACTTCGCTCTACCAGTGAGGAAGCCATGAAGGTGGCAGAGATGGTCTTATCAGGCTCAGTTAATAATGATATTGTACGAACTTTCAACCATTTAGGAGGAAATGCGATTGGCTTATCGGGTTTAGATGACCACCTTATTACTGTCACTAAAAAGAAAGTGATTGATCCAAATTCTGAGACTCAAGTTGATTTGGGCTACGTAGGTAATGTCGAATCAGTCAACACCTCATTATTAACCAACCTTATCCAGGCAGATTATGTCCCAATTATCTCATCAGTGGGAATTGGTAGTGACGGTCATAGTTATAATATCAATGCAGATGAGGTTGCAAGCGCTGTGGCCATTGCCTTAGGTGCCAGCAAGTTAATATTTTTAACTAACACCCCGGGACTCTTAGCTGATAGCCAAGACCCTGACAGTCTTATTTCTAAACTAAGTATTGACGAAGCCAATCAACTCATTGAGAACAAAGTTATTACTGAAGGCATGATACCTAAGATAAATTGTTGCATAGAGGCTATAACTAACGGAGTTGATAAAGCTCATATCATTGATGGTCGTATGAGTCATTCCCTTCTGCTAGAATTATTCTTCGACATGGGAATTGGAACGATGTTAGCTCACAGTAATAACGATAATAAGGAGGTTTAATATCATGGAAAAACACAACTGGCCACAACGTGGCGAAGCCGTACTTATGAATACATTCAAACGCGATGGAAAGGTAATGGTCTCTGGTCAAGGTAGTTTTCTGACTGATGCAGAGGGCCGAACTTACCTTGACTTTATCTCAGGTATCGCCGTCAACTCACTCGGCCACTCCAATGAGAAATTAGTAGAAACACTGGTCAATCAAGGTCAACAACTCATTCATAGTTCCAACTTATTTTGGAATACTCCTTCTATTCAACTGGCTGAGAAACTAACAAAACTCTCTGGCTTAGGTAAAGTATTCTTTGCCAATTCAGGAGCTGAAGCCAATGAAGGTGCCATCAAGCTTGCTCGGAAGTGGGGGCGAGAAGTTAAAGGCCCTAATGCAACAACCATTGTTACAATGAAGCAATCCTTTCACGGTCGAACTATGGCAACATTGGCAGCCACGGGTCAAGAGGCTATGCATAAAGATTATGCACCGAACTTACCTGGCTTTGACTATGTGACTTTCAATGATATTGACCAATTGAAGGCAACAATTACACCCCAGACTTGTGCCGTACTTATCGAAGTTATTCAAGGTGAAGGTGGTGTCAATACGCTCTCTGAGGACTTCGTCCAAGCCATTAATGAGATCCAACAAGAAAAGCAAGTTCTAGTTATCATTGACGAAGTCCAAACAGGAATTGGACGAACAGGAAGCTACTTTGCCTATGAACAATTCGATTTAGACCCTGACATCATAACTCTTGCTAAAGGTCTGGGTGGAGGTTTTCCTATTGGCGCCTTCCTCGCCAAAGATGACTTAGCTACGCACTTCCAAGTGGGTGATCATGGCACGACATTCGGAGGCAATCCACTAGCAACTTCCTGTGCTAATACTGTCTTAGACACCATAAATGAAGACAACTTACTAAATAATATCAACCAACGCCACAAACAATTGGTTGAAGGGCTACAAGTATTACAAGCTAAGCATCCCACGATTAGTTCCATTAAAGGTCGCGGTCTATTAATTGGTATTCAATTTGACCAGGCTGTAGATGACATCATTAATGATTGTTTCGACCAAGGCTTATTAGTGATTAGCGCCAAGGGAAATGTTATTCGTTTCCTGCCGCCGTTGAATGTCTCAGAAGAAGAAATCAGCCAGGCGCTAGATATTTTTGGGGCGGTTCTCTCAACGCAATAACTTCAGGCTATAAGCTGTATTTTTCACTTGTTTTGGGATATTTACATCTTTTGTTTCAATCATTCAATTCATTCTTTTCAAAGTAAAAAACACTCAACAGTTTGGTAAATGACCAAATAATTGTTGAGTGTTTCTAATTTAAGTCCGTAAAAAGCTTGTCTCATTAAACAAATGATAATTCAGATAGCTTTACTATCTTAGCTTGCTCTTTCTCATAGAGAGCTATTTCATCCACACCATACTGCTGCAATAACTTTTTCAAATCATTAAAGGCCAGCATATAATCACTCGCAAGATGCGCGTCTGAACCTAGGGTGAATAACTTCCCACCTAAGGATAAGTAAAGGGGGATTGCCCATTTGTATAAGTCTAAGTTTTTATACTTTACGATGCTTTTACTATTTAATTCAAAAGCAATCTCATGCTTAATAATTTGCTGGAAAATCTCAGTGATTTTCTCAGTGTATCGTTCTTGAATGGTCTCTAAACTGGCATCATGCACTCTAAAGCCATAATCAAAGTGAGTCATAATTTGAACATCGGTCATATGAGTTACAGCTTCTAATAATTGATCGACATATTGATCCATCATTTGCTCGCTGGACTCTACCTTTGCATTTGTTTCCTTTGTGTCCATATAATCATAGATGCGATTATGGTGACAACTTAAGAGTTTAATATCAAAATCATAGCTAGATAATATCTCATTGAGGCGATCCTCTTGACCAGGAACATAACCTACTTCCACACCTAATAATAAGTCTACATCGTTCTTTTCTTTCATTTCCTGTTGCCAAATAACGGCTTGCTCAAAGTCGGGAATATCATCGTGCCCACCATTCACTGGATTGTCTAAGTCTAGATGTTCCGTGAAGGTTAATTTTTCTAGCCCTAAAGCTAAGTAATTATCTATGCTTTCTTCGCTGTCAAAAGATAAGTGTGTATGACAATGTTGATCATAAAAATTCATGTTCTCCCTCCTTACCACTCATTAATTTCTGAACGAATGGAGTAGTGTTGCTTTTGTCCATGACGCTCACCCAACTTTGCCTCTACCTCAGCAAGGCTAACACCTTGCTGCTGAAGCAATACTAATAAGTGGTAGGCAAGGTCACTGGCTTCATTAATTAATTCTTCTTTATCATTATTTTTAGCCGCAATAATTACTTCAGTCATTTCTTCGCCGCATTTTTTGATGATTTTATCCTGGCCCTCATCAATTAGATATTTAGTGTAAGAACCTTCTTGCGGGTGTTTAATCTTTTCTGAAACTGTCTGCTCTAAGACAGAAAGGTTAAAATGACCTTCACCGAAGCAACTTGTCTGACCTGTATGGCAAGTTGGCCCTAGAGGATCAACTTGAAGCAAGATTGTATCTTGATCGCAATCTAATGCAATGTCTACAACCTTCTGCACATTACCACTCTCTTCACCCTTTTTCCAGAGGCGCTCTTTGGAACGAGAATAGAACCATGCCACACCTTCTTCACGAGTCTTATCAAAGGATTCTCGGTTCATATAACCAAGCATTAAGACTTGCCCAGTCTGGTGATGTTGTAATATTGCAGGGACTAGGCCACCTGCCTTTTCAAAATCAATTTTAGTCAATGTCTACCTCAATCCCTTCTACACTAATCGCTTCTTTCAGTTCTTTAATTGTCACTTCACCTTGGTGGAAGATAGAAGCGGCTAACCCTGCGTCTACCGCTGATTCTTTGAATAAATCAATAAAATGTTGGCTATTCCCAGCACCTCCACTTGCAATAATTGGAATATCTACCAATTCTGCTGCTTGCTTTAGAAATGGTATATCAAAGCCTCCTCTGACACCATCATGGTCAATACTTGTAATCAATAACCCGCCAGCACCACGGTATTGGCATTCTTGGATCCACTCAAAGGCGGGGACTGGTTCTTGGTGTTGACCTGCTTGTGTATAAACAAAGTAATCCTCCTGCTCATCATCATAAGCCACATCTACTGCAATTGTAATTGCTTCTGATCCAAAAGCTTCAGAAGCTTGATTAATCAAATCAGGATTCTTTACAGCAGCTGAATTGATTCCTACGCCACTCGCGCCAGCTTTTAAGACCGCCTCGATGTCATTAAGACTGGCTATCCCACCACCTACGGTTAAAGGAATAGAAATCTTCGCTACGATAGCTTCAATCATCTGAGTCCGTAATTCGTGGCCATCCAAGGTCTTAGTAATATCTAAGACCACTAAACCATCGGCTCCTTCTTGATCGTATTGTTCAGCAAATTCAACCGGGTCACCTAATTCTTTGACATTCACAAAGTTGACACCCTTAACTAACTTGCCGTCTCTTGTATCTAAGCATGGAATTATTTTCTTCATATTAACTCAATCCTTTCCAGAATGAATCATTCTGAGCAGCTTTTCCGACAATTGCTTCTGTTATCCCTGCCGCTTCCAATTGCTTTAAATCAGCTTGACTGCGGACGCCCCCGCTTGCAACAACCAAGTGGCGGGTTGAGTCATTTAGCTGAGCCGTACGATTCACATTAGGGCCTTGCTCCATTCCATCCTTGTTAATATCCGTATAGATAATTCCAGCTAGATTCAACGACTCAATTTCTTTAACATATTCTTCAATCTGGCGCTGACTATTTTCTTTCCATCCATTCACATAGATATCCTCACCCCGCGCATCAATCCCAACAAAAATCCGTCCAGGATACTTTTCGGCTACGTCAATTAGCCAGGGAACATCTAAGATGGCTCGCGAGCCTAATATAAAGTAATCGATACCTAGGTCGTCATAGAGTTCAATCGTTTCAAGTGATCTTAAGCCGCCCCCTAATTCAAGCGGAATATTAGTTAATTTCTTTATTTGTCCAATCAATGGCGCTTCCACTGACTCTTGTTCTGCTGCTCCTATCAAATCCACGACATGAATCCGGGATACTTGTGGGAATTGGCTATAATACATGACAGCTTCTTGTGGCGTTTTTGGCATGATAATCTTCTCATCATAATCTCCTTGTGACAGTCGTACACTTTGTCCATCAATTAAGTCAATAGCAGGAATAATTTTCATTGTTTTCTTCTCCTTTATGCAATAAGTCCTTTAGATGATGGTACGCCACCCTCAGTCTCTGTTAAAGCAATACTTAAGGCTCTGGCAAAGCCCTTGAATATCGCTTCAATCTCATGGTGAGTATTGCCACCCTTCAATAAATCTATATGTAATGTCATTCGTGCATTCATAGCTATCGCATTGAAAAATTCTTCCACTAATTCTGTATCAAAAGAACCTACCTTCCCTTTTGAAAAGTCAGCATTAAAATTCAAGTGCGGACGACCTGATAAGTCTAAGACAATACGTGCCAAGGATTCGTCCATAGGCAAGTAGAATGAGCCATAGCGCTGATAACTATTAAGGGATTGGTAGAAGTCTCGAATCGCTTCCCCGAGTAAAATCCCAATATCTTCAACCGTGTGATGGTCATCCACGTCCGTATCTCCTTGAGCCCCTACCCCAATATAGAGTCCAGAATGAAACTTGAATAAAGTTAACATATGGTTAAAGAATCCTACTCCTGTCTCAATACCCATGTCTACATCGTTGCTTCCAAGAGTTTGGGCAAGTTCTAACTTAATCTGAGTTTCCAATGTTTGTCGGTCTTTTTTAATCAATTTGTTTCCTCCAAGTCTTTAATAAGTCTTCAAATTCGTCGTATTTATCTATATCTAAGATTGAATAACGAACAACATCTTTTAAGTGATCTGCATCATATGTTCTACCTACAAAGCCATTTTCACTCAAATATTCTCCAAGATCACGTGCATATTTTCCATAAGTCATAATAAAATTACTTTGAGTAGGCTTTACCTTGATGACATCGTCCACTAAGGTAAGCGCCTGAATGAGCTTCAATTGACATTCTTTTTGATAAGCTACCCATGCATCCAATTGTTCCTTATTAGAGAACATGGCATTGGCCACATTCAAAGCTAAGTTACTAACAGGATAAGGATGATTAATATCAATTAACTTCGCGAAGGTTTCTCCCTTAGCAATAGCAATACCAATTCTCAGTCCTGCCATAGCATATATCTTACTGAGTGTGCGAATGATAATAACATTATCATTTGATGGTCTATGATAATCGTCACCAAACTCCACATAAGCCTCATCAATAACGAAATATCCTCCTATACTTTCCATCTCATCTGCGATAGCTTGCAGAAATTCATAACTAAATTGCTTACCCGTTGGGTTTTGTGGATTCGACACTAAAAGTAATGACGGTCGAAGTTTTTGAATCTCTTCTAAGACCTTTTCTAAGTCAAAGTCAAAGTTCTCGTCACTCTCCACTTTCCAAAAGGGGCGATTAATTTGTCGAGCGTAATCTTCATACATAAAGAAGTCGGGACTAATAGTCAAGACACCCTCTTGCCCGAATTGAATCATCAGCTTCTGCAACCACTCATCCGCTCCATTAGCTAATTCAATCTGATTAAGATCCAATTGATTATAGCTAGCATATAATTCTTTAAAGCGAGTGGACTCTTTTTCAGGGTATTCATGAAAGGCAGTTTGAGTAACTACTTCTATTAATTGCTCATCATTGAGAGGCCTTTTAGGACTAATATTACGGTTCATAAATACTGTCATAAACTTTCCCTCCTAATCGATACAGATCTTTGGTGCGCAAATAATCCTTCGCTCTGTGCAATCTTCTCAGCCGCAGGAGCTATCTGATTATAAGTAGCTTCATTAATACTAATAATGGCGTGACTTGTTCTGAAATCATTGGCATTAAGTCCATGACTAAAGCGAGCATTACGATTGGTTGGTAGAACATGGGACGGTCCCGCTACGTAATCTCCAATAGCTTCCATAGAATAGAAGCCTTTGAAGACTGCACCCGCATAATTTATAGCATCAACTATGCTATCTTGATCCTTATGTTGAATTGATACGTGTTCAGCCCCGATATAATCAATCACTTCTAATAACTTATCGCGACTGTCAACAATGGCAAAGTGATTATTGGCCAACGTTGCTTTAATAATATCCTCACGCACTTGGCTTTCTACTAGTTCCTCCATTCGTTCTTCGATTCTATCCACATATTCTTGTGACTCACTCAGTAGAAAAGTGCGAGCATTAGCGTCGTGCTCAGCTTGGGAAAATAAATCATAGACAACAGCATCAACAGGTGTTGATTCATCTACATATAATAAAATCTCGCTTGGACCTGCGATACTATCAATTCCGACATCCCCGAAGACTTGTCTCTTGGCCATTGCTACATAAGCATTCCCTGGCCCACAAATTTTATCGACCTTAGGAATGGATTCAGTTCCATAGGCCAGCGCTGCAATGGCTTGAGCCCCTCCAACCGTGAACACATAATCAGTCACACCACATAGATAAAGTGCCGCAAAAGTGATATTGTTCGGTTGAAAGACAGGTGTCGTAACAATAATATCTTTAACTCCAGCTACTAAAGCTGGCACAATTGTCATCAACACACTTGATGGATAGAGTGCTGTGCCACCAGGAACATAAATACCTACTCGCTCAAGAGGACGATAGACGTAACTTAACTCATCATCTTGGTGGTCTTTATACAGTATCTTTGTCTCATAATCTTCAATGCGTTGCTTAGTTAGCTTCAATGCTTGTTGTAAGTCAGGCTCTAAAGCATCCCAACTTGCTTTCAATAAAGCTGGGTCAACTCTTAAATCGTCTAAGTCTTGTTGATCAAACTCCTTAGTTAAGGAGTACAATGCCTGGTCGCCGTCTACTTTAACTTTGTCAATAATTGCTTGCACAGCAATCATCTGATCGACATTGGAGCTTTTAGTTTTTATTTTATTTTGCTTAATAAATTTATTAGCATCCAACTATATCACCCCAATCTCTTTAATAAATCGATAGATCGCTTCGTCCTTAATATAAAAGGACTGCTTGTTAGCAATCAGTCGCGCTTGAATATTCATGATAGTACTGTATTCCACCAAGTTATTCTCCTTTAAGGTAGTCCCCGTCTGAACAATATCCACCATGGCATCCGCTAAACCTAAGATGGACGCTAATTCCACCGATCCGTGAAGATGAATAAGCTCAACATCTTGCCTTTGTTTGTTAAAGTACTGGCGCGTAATATTAGTGAAAGTAGTTGCTACTACTTTAAACTCATGTTGATTAAGATTAGGCGAACTGGCAATTGCTAAACGACACTGACCAAAAGGCAACTTAGACACATTCAACACATCAAAAAAATTCTCCGTAATAATATCTTGCCCAACAATCCCCAAATCAGCAATCCCCTGCTCTACGTAAGTAGGCACATCAGATCCTTTAGCAAAGATAAACTTTACATCGCCAACAATCTTATATAAGTATCGCCCGTTCTCTTGCAGTGGACTCGCATAGTGGTTTAACCCCTTAGTACTTAAAAACTTTATAAAATCTTTGAAGAGACGACCTTTAGATAAAGCAACTGTAATCATAATAACCCTCCCGTTGATAAGTTAATCCCTATTCCAAAGGCACCTTCCGCATACTGACCACCAGAAAGGATGGGCGTATTACTAGTTAAAAAGGCTTGAAAATAAAACCCATTATAATATAACTGTGATGAACGGAAAGATAAGTCTAAAACAAATCGGGTCTGTGAACTTGGCAACTTGACTTTAAGACGGTGAATAATTTGCATAGGTTCACTCTCGCCAAACTGCTCATCAATACGATCGAACTGCTGACTAACAGGGAGAATCATCAATTGATAGAAAGGATGGTCTTCACCCAACATGTCTCGCATAGCTGATAAGTTCTTATCAATCACATAAGATTTAACTTGATCTGGTAAATCATACAATTCAATATACATATCTAATAAAACGTCATTATTGACTACTAAAATTGTAAAGGGTGACTCACTTATCTTTTCAACAAAGTTAATATGCAACTCAATACTCTCAATAATATCTGTCACAGATGGTTGGAATAGCTCTACGCCCGCTTGATACTGTGTATTAAACTGCCTTAATACAGGACCAAAATAACCAAATTTTTGCTGCGATAATTGAAAGGTATTATTATAATTCAAAATACTTCGCGTCCAATCACTACGCATTGCGAATAATTGATGGTTCCGTTCAAAAACAATACTATCCGGATGATAGTTTTTATTTTCCATCTTGAATGGTTCCACCATATTCAAATCAATCAACTCATACCCCGCTTCATCAATAAGTTGTAAATAGTCATTCGCTAAGCTAATTCGTTTTAAAATCGATGTATTCCCCATTAGAAACCTCACTTTCTATTCACTTCATATAAAAAACCTTTCAACCCTAAAAAAGGATTGAAAGGACGTTTCACAACGCGGTGCCACCTTCGTTTACAGGTATTTCACAACACCTATCTCTGACAGTAATCACTGACTACTGAAGCGATAACGGGGCTACCGGATTTCCATTCATCTGCCGTAGAGCTGTGTCATGATAACTATCATATGTTTACTTCTCACCAACTAGTAAACTCTCTTTAATATGATCCAGTTATCATTTGTCTCTAGATACATTTTAAATTATAAAGCTAAAAAAGACGCCCTAAAATCCATGTTGGATTAAAGGACGTCGCGACGTGATTCCACCTTTTGTTCACTATAATCTCGCAATTATAGCCTCAAGGAGTATAAATACTCCAGCGATAACGGGACTACCGGGTGCTAACCACTCTTCAAGGGTGTGTCTAACTAGTCTATGATGCTTTGCTTCTCAGCTAACCGCAAATTCTCTGTCGTCACTTTCACTAGTCTTTGTCCTTGCATATATCACCTTATTTTAATCTATCTTATCTAATTTTAATAATACAGTCAAGTTTATTTGTCTTATTTCATATTTTTGTGAGTGTCTAATTTATTAAAATGTTCGAGTCCAGAATTATTAACATCTCAATTATTAAATAAAGACGTAAATACAAGAAGTTTCTAAGCTCGCATTTACGCCTTTATTATTTCCTACTATTCTCTAATAAATTTCTGATCCGATTCAGGCACACCGTCTTCATCACTCACATAGCGTTCAACCTTCATGGTGAGATCGTATTTTTCGCGCAAGTCTTTAATTTCTTGCATCATTGAAGAGGCGTGATGTCGGTCAATGGCTGCTTGATCGGTCCAACTATCAATTAATAGAATGGTCGTTTCGTCCTCTAATGGCGCAAAGTATTCATACTTTAAATTCCCTTCAGCGCTTCGGATTCTTTCAACGACGCCTTTTGACATCATCTCTTTCGCAAATTTTAAAGCATTGCCTTCCTTGCCTGTGTAATAAATATTAATTGTAATTGTCATGCAACTTTATCCTTCTTGTGCAATATCTTGTATTAGTGGTTTCAGCCAGTCTTCGAGATTGTTTAATTCAAAGCCTTCAGCTTCAATCTTATCTGAACGCAAATATTGGTCATGAACGGTGCTAAATGGCGATTCATGTGACCGGTCATTCGTATACTCAACCTTTACTTCTTTTCCAGTCATCTCTTCTAACCAAGCTATAAAAGTTTCGACAGTAATTGCGTTGCGTGAACTAATATTATAAATGCCTTCTTTTTGATTCTCAATCGCCCACACAATCGACTCTGCTGCTTTCGTTCCTTTGACATAATTTACTTTAATTTCTGGATCCGTAAAGTATACAACTTCGTCATTCATTACTTTCTCAACATAAAAGTGCAGTCGCTCAGTATAATCATCTAAATCTAGGACAATTGGGAAGCGAAATGCTGTGAGCTTGAACGGTGCTTCAGTAAATAATACTTGTTCAACTTGCCTTTTCCCTTCGCCATAATTTACTTCGATATTTGGGTTAATATGATAAGTTAAAGGATCAAAGTCCGCTTCAGTGTAGCCATCAATATCCCCACTGTAAACCGCCATAGACGAAGTAAAGTAAAGATGATCAATAGAACCCTTGAATTTATCCATAATAATTCGTGCATCATCTGCCGTATAACAAATATTGTCAAAGACTGCGTCCCATTGCTGGTCCGTCACTTCAGTCCATCCTTCGTGGCTCGCATCGCGCGCATCTAAAGTAATGTGCATAGCTTTTCCTTCAAAGGGATTTGGTTTATTTCCACGTGTTGCAATCGTCACGTCATGACCGTTATCTAATAATTGTTGTACTGCCTTCATTCCAAAGAAATTGGTTCCACCTAATACTAATAATTTCATTTTGTACCTGCCTTCTTTAATTTTCCATTAGTTTTTGATAAATCTTTTCGTATGTTTTTCCATTTCGAACAGTCATTTGCTTATAAAATGGAGACTTCACTAAGTATCTTGCATACGCCGTCTTTTTGTAATTGGCTTCGTCGTATTTCCCCCAATAAACTGCTAACTCACCAAAATGAATTTCTTCATTCCCTAAACTCATACTTGCTACTTCTTCTTTAAAAGCGTCTCGGTCTACAGCTTCTGTATAAAATAAAACATCTCGACGAGCAAATTCCTCATTCCACCACGCCGGTAAATTTAAGTATTCTGCTTTGTAAGCTTCAGCGCTAATAATAATTGAAAGTAAATCAAAATCATATGACTCTTTTAAATGAGTTTGAACTTTTTCTCTAATCGAATTGATATCTTCCTCACTATTAAAGAAAAGATTACCGCTATTGATATAGGAAGTCACTTCGGTAAATCCAAGCGCTTCTAGTTTTTCCCTAAGTTCCGCCATCACCACTCGATTCTTACCACCGACATTAATTCCTCTGAGTAAAAGTACATAGCGCATAGTTTGGACTCCTTACTACATAATTTTTTTAATAAATTTTAGAGCCCAATCTTTATAGGGCGGGTAGCGTAATTTAATATCAAACAAGTCAGTCTTCTCGATGACGCTTTTTGGATGTGAGAAGGTTTCGAGACTATATTTGCCGTGATATTGCCCCATCCCACTCGCACCAACTCCACCAAATGGGAGATTGTAATTACTTTGATGAATCAGCGTGTCATTTATCGCTGCGCCACCAAAAGATAGATTTTTTATTATATACTCTTTCAAAGCTTTATCCTGCGTAAATAAATATAAAGCAAGCGGTTTGTCTTTCGAACGAATAAATTCTACTGCTTGACTCACTTCTCTATAAGTTAATATCGGTAATATCGGACCAAAGATCTCTTCTTGCATTAATTCTGTATCGAGTTCCGGTTCCAAGACTAACGTGGGTTCAATAGTTAGCATCTCTTTATTACTGCCTCCGCCATAAATAACACTTTGATTTTTCATTAATTTCTTCACACGCTTGAAGTGTCTTTTATTAATCATCTTAGAATAATCTGAATTCTCTAAAGGTTTCTTCGTGTAATATTCTTCAATGACTTCAATTAGGGCGCTGATCAAGTCATCACGAATCACTTCATCAACGAGAAGGTAATCGGGCGCGATGCAAGTCTGACCAGCATTGGTAAATTTCCCCCAAACAATCCGTTGGGCTGCATGCTTGATATTGGTGTCTTTTGCAACAATAACTGGACTTTTCCCACCTAGTTCTAGAGTTACTGGCGTTAAAGTCTGACTCGCTGTCTCCATAATTGCTTTTCCAACTTGAGTACTACCAGTAAAGAAACAATAATCGACGCCTTCTTTTAGCAATTGCTGAGATACTTTTCCATCACCTTGCTCAACTGCAACATATTCACGTGCGAACACTGATTCAATAATTTGTTGAATTACCCTAGCTGTATATGGTGCCAATTCGGAAGGCTTTAATACGACACAATTCCCTGCCGTAATCGCCCCAACAAGTGGTACGAAACTTAACTGAATAGGAAAATTCCATGGTGCAATAATTAAGACACGCCCATATGGTTCTTGATATATGTGGCTTTTAGAATAAAAATGCGCCAGAGACGTTGGAACGCGTTTGGGTTTAGCCCAATCTTTTACATGTTTAATCATATAATCAATTTCACTATAGACCGAGCCTAACTCTGTCACATAACTTTCAAAGACGGGTTTATTTAAATCCTTTTTCAGCGCATCATAAATCAAAACATCATGCGCCTTAATTGCCTCTTTTAATCGTTTTAATTGTCTAATTCTAAATTTCACATCCAAGGTTATGCCACTTCTTAAAAACATTTCTTGTTCTGCTTTAACTTGCATCATGAAACGCCCCTTTCAGTTAAAAGTATATCATTGACCGCAATTAACCTCCAAACATGTGAATGGATTGTTTGAAAATAAATAAAAACCCTTCTAGAGATCTTGCCTGGAAAAAGATTTATCAAAATAATTTCGTTAATGGCAGCTTGTTCATCATGGTAATAGAGTATATTGACTACTTTAATCGCATAATCTGAAGAGACTATCGCGTCTCCTTGCATATGTCCGGTTGCCACGACTTGAGCAAAGACTCTGACTGAAAACTTGCTGATGTCATTAATGGACTGTTGGCCTAGCTTGTTAGCGAGAAAGCCTGTCTGACACAGTTGATGCGCACTTTACTTGCTTCTGTGATGATACTGTCTTTTAAACTCTCATCTTCGATATCAATGTATTCGAGAACGTTCCGGGCATTTTGGCTGGCCCATGTTGCTAAAGATTTTTGAGGTATTGTATCGAGTAATTCCTCTAACTCAAGTCTTAAGTCAGCTGAGTCTTGAATTTTTATCTTGTATTTTTAGGGAGTTCGACCTGACCGTCTATGTATAGCTACCTCTCCCGGCCATTCCAGGCGTAAGCTTGAGGATCCATAGACATCTTTCTTTTCTGATAACTTTCTTGTTTTCTATAGACGTCTAAGTCCTTGATACCTTGTCTAGAAGGAAATGACAACAATACACCTAAATCTACTTAGATTATGACCGAAATAACCTGAGTCCATGAATGAAATCGGTATGTCTCTAATTGTCCACGTTCATAGGATCATTATATAACCCTAATCTAGTACTCGATTTGAATTCGAACGCATGTTTAATTAAATTATCAATAATAAAACCGGCAAGTCAGTTTTTCCTAACTTGCCAGTAATACAACGGTCTCTCAATTAGAGTTATTTAATTCCTTTACCACCTTTTATAATTAGTGATGGATAATCTGACATGCCTGTAATGATTGGTTTTGCTTTTGTAATTAGCTCTTTAAATACATCTAGTGACAAGGAATTCTGGTGGGCTTCTTCATCTTCCCAGACCTCATAAATATACACTTTATTTGCATCTTCTGGATCAATGCCGACACTGTATATATAACAGTTCTCAACATTTTCCATTTCACTTGCTGCTTCTAACAAGTAAGTTAAAAGTTCTTCACGCTTGCCGTCCGCTGCCGATATACTTCCATTTACACTGTATAATTCCATCTTTATACTCCTTATTCATTGCTTTTATGACCGTTTGACTGACTTTTGACCTTTGCACTTTTATTTTATTACTCATGACCCTCTTATGCAAACATATGCTATAATAAATGCATAAAAAATACTTAAGGAGTTTACTATATGAAAAAGAAGTCCTCATTCATTCTTAGTTTCATCACTTGTCTGTTCCTAATTTCAATTCAAATGCCCGACGCTCAAGCTGCTACGACTGTAGATGGCGCTAACTATGCGCCTTATTATTTCCATGATGTTTATAATCATGTCGCTGATTTTATGGAGTTTGATGATTACGAAGTGACTCGCAATTACCCGGCGGACGAAGCGAAGATTTATCAATTTAATTTTGATAATAACGCAACAAATACCGTCTATGTTTACCAAATTCAAGAGGATGGCATTTATGAATTAGCCTACTTCCCACATGAAAATCCTACGGTTGATTACAGAAATCATTCCGATTCAACTGATTCATATCAATCCCTTATTTTACCGAGAAGTTTAACTACTGGCGAAGTTTTTTATCAAGGTTATAATCAAGATGAACCAGTCTTAGTTGTTGATATTTTAGATTCGTTTACGCATTTAGATACCGCTTATCAAAACGTGGTCGTCTTAGAGAAGAAGATTGATAACTATACTTACATCACTTACTTAGCACCGCACACAGGAATAATACTAGAAAATAAAGTCAGTGATGATGGCCAATTCAATATTACAACTCAACTAGTGGATTATACGAGCAACTCAGCATTACCACAATCTACCGATACAGAAGTAGTTGCATCTGATATGAGGGTTTTAACTCAAGAAGAAGCGATTGAATATGCCCATGATCATCCAGAATTAGTTGAACAATTTAGATCCGTAATAGAAGATGGATACGGCGAATTCCATAATTTTACTGATGAACAATTAGCTGCATTGCCTGAGGACGCATACTTTAATACTCTCGTTCTTCATAAAACAAGTATGCCAACTGGCGGAGATCCCTCAACTACTGCGCATCTTCTTTCGACCCTATACCCTGAAATACTTGGAACATTCACTGGTCCGGAACTTAAAGCAGAAAGTGCGCTTGATAATCCAATTGATTTGATCGATATCGATGGTGTGCTTGAAGAATTACAAAAACCAAATGCATTAAACGAGAGCTTGTCTTATAACGAAGCTCAAGCTATCGTAGACCAAATTATCGCAAATATCTTAGAAAACCATCATAATTATACACCTAATAACCGGGGAGCTTTTAATAATACCCTTCAGGATTACCTGCCGGGGAGCTTCTCAACTGGCCAAACCCTTGCGATTCCTGATTTTTTCTATACTTATATCGATAGTCTAAATGCTGCACATAGTTCAACTGTCCCAACAACTAATACGAATACTGACTATTCAGTTGATATGTCTGAATTAAATGGACGACACTTATTCGAAAGTTTTCAACCTAATTTCAAACAAATAGAAATTGACTTTTCAACTGGACAGCTGTCATACCAAGGTAGTGTCGCTAATGACCCTGGTCTTTACAATGTAAGAGTTGAAAATAATGAAGTACGAAATATAAACGTTGCACACTTTGATGAAGCGAGCAGTCGAAATGTTTCCGCAGTAACTAATTTGATTATTCAAGGAGAGACAGCTCATTACAGATTAGGTACTAACGCTGCATACCTTTTCAATAATAGTGACGGAGGCATTTCACTTGCACTACCCGATTTAAAGAATGAATTACAAAATGTCGATCAACAAACTTGGATTGAATATCAAATGATTGAGTAGTAGTTTTTAAAATTTTCTAATCAATAGAAAAATAGAGTTGATGTTATTTATTTACCATCAACTCTTTTTATTATTGGATTCCTTTTTAATGGTCAGCCTAAAATGTTTAATTTTATAAAGCAACATTTATCAGCGAAAATATTTAATGTATAAGATTGCTATTATACTTTTTTTTCACCTAGATGACATTATATTTTTATATAGAAAGGCCAATTTACATATATTAATTCGATTAGAAATACTTTTATTATATCTAACAGCCATACTTACCAAAAGGAATTTTACTAATTATTTTTAAGTTAAACAAACTAATTAAATTCATAATATTCGTAAATATAATCACTACGTTTATTCAGAGTCTTGATACAGAATATTACCTTCTAGTGATCTCAATAATTTTTTCATTCCAAATGATTGTTCAGGTGATGATAACCTATTAATATACCGAGTTGATCGACCTTTACCTGTAACTTCGATGACATTTTTTTCGATAAAAGTTTTATTGTATTTCGAATAATATGATTTTCCATCGATAAATTTTTAAAGCATAAATTTGATTGAAGGTTTACTTCGTTGCACGTTTATCCGTTTCAATACGAATGAATTCAGGTAAGTAATTTGGTGTACATCCTTTTGAAACAAAATCACCTTTGTATAATTCTGTCTCCTCACCTAGAGAAACACAACGGTCGCGCAAGGTTTCATCATAAACTCCAATCCAACCTGCAGTAAAATTCATCGCCCACTGAACTTCTGGCTCTTCGTCCATAATTCTTTCTTCGATATCTTCTAGCAGCGCTTCAGTATCATCCGTCATATTCTTTCCTGTCCAGCGTAGACGCCCTTGATAACTCCAGAAAGCGCGGCGTTGCAGGACAATCGAACTGTCTTTCCAAGATTCTAAAATGGCTTTTTCTCGCTTAGTTTTTGTTAAATGATTTGTCATTAGCCAGTCCATTAAATTATTACGCTCATCATAAGTATGTATTGCCATATCTAGACAAAGAGCATCCAGGACTTCTTCTGAAAGTTCTTTTTTATCCATAATGAGGATGGCTAAAAGTCTTGGCTTAAACTCTTCACTCTCCCATAATTCTAGTGCTAAATCATGATCTTTTTTTATTTCTTTAGCTATTTTTCTTAAGTCGCCTAGTTTCGTATCCGGCTTTATTTCAGCTAGTAATTCTTTAGCTTTAGTTGTCATAATTCGACTCCTTTGTATTTGAAATCTTTGTTCTCGCGAATTAATTATATCATATTCAAAACCAACTCATTTAAAATGTGAACTTGAGACAAATGTGTGTGTCATTTGGCTTGAGTTGGCCAAACTAAAGACGAATGGCAATTCCATTTGGCGTGAGATAAGCAAACTAAAGACGAATGGCAATTCCATTTGGCTTGAGTTGGCCAAACTAAAGACGAATGACAACTCCAATTGGCTTGAGTTGGCCAAACTAAAGACGAATGACAATTCCATTTGGCTTGAGTTCAGCAAACTAAAGACGAATGGCGATTCCATTTGGCTTGAGTTAAGCAAACTAAAGACGAATGGCGATTCCATTTGGCGTGAGTTAAGCAAACTAAAGACGAATGGCGATTCCATTTGGCGTGAGTTAAGCAAACTAAAGACGAATGGCGATTCCATTTGGCGTGAGTTAAGCAAACCAAAGACGAATGACAACTCCATTTGGCTTGAGTTCAGCAAACTAAAAACGAATGACAACTCCATTTGGCTTGAGTTGAGCATTTTTAAATTTTATAAAAATTCTCAACAAAAAACGCCTTCCAAAAGCGAGTCGGACTCTACTTTTGGAAAGCGATAAATGTTTAATTATTTAATGTATTTAGATTCTAAGCCTTCAGCTTCAAGATATTCTCTTAAAGGTACTAATCCTTCAGCTTCATATTTTTCTTTATATGCTTGGATTTCTTCAGCACTGTATAATTTAGAGTCCAGTTTTAAAGTTTCTACTGGGATTGGACGGTCTTGAGTAATTTTACAATCAATGACAACTGTACGGCCTTGTTTGAATTGTTCTACTGCTTCTTTCATAACGCTGTCAATATCTTCGATACGTGAAACTGTTAGACCCACAGCTCCTTGAGCTTCAGCAATCATAGCGTAGTCAACATCAGTAAAGTCAACACCGAAGATGTTTTTGTTAGTATCTTCATATTTGTTTTTAATGAAGGCATATTCAGTGTTAGCGAATACTACGTTAATAACTGGCATGTTATAACGAACGTTTGTTACTACATCTGGATATGTCATTGAGAACGCACCGTCACCGATGATGTTCCAAACTTGACGATCTGGATAAGTATTTTTCGCACCGATACCACCTGGAATTGCAATCCCCATTGTTGCGAATAATGGAGACGTACGCCACATATTCTTAGGAGTTAAGTTTAGGTGACGGATAGATGTTTGAGTTGAGTTACCAACATCAATTGAGTAAATAGCATCTTCGTCAGCGTGTTTATTAATAGCGTTATATACTTGATAGAATTGAAGAGGTCCTTCTTCTTTAGTTTCTAATTTGTTGATATATTGACGCCAGTTTTCGATATTTTTAAGGTTAGCATTCCACCATGCAGATCCTTCAACAGCATCTACTTTATCTAAGATCGCGTTCACAGCTTCACCAGCATCACCAAGGATAGCTACATCAGCTTTATGACGTTTACCTATCATAGTTGGATCGATATCGATTTGGATGAAGTTTTCAATGTTTCTGAAAGTTCCTTCAACTTCTGCGAATGGGAAGTTTGATCCAGCAAATAATACTGTATCTGCTTCTAAGATTGTTTCGTTCGCAGGTTTCCAACCAACACGGTAAGTTGATCCAGCTAAAGCTTCGAAGTCATATTCGAATGTTTCAAAGTTTTTACCAGTTGTAATTACTGGTGCTTTGATTTTACGAGCTAATTCTTGAACAGCTGGTCCGTGTCCCATAGTACCAATACCTGCATAGATTACAGGACGTTTAGATTTGTTTAATAATGCAACTGCTTCATCAATATCTTTATCGTTGATTGCTGATGGAACGTGGTGACGGTAGCTTGATCCTGAAGAATAGAATGCGTCTTCAGCGATTTCTTCAAAACCAAAGTTAGCTGGAACTTCTAATACAGCTACTCCACGTTTAGAAATTGCAGTTCTTGCAGCTTCGTCAATTAATTTAGGTAATTGCTCTGCATAAGCCACACGTTTGTTAAATACAGCAATATGATCATACATTGGATTTTGATTTAATTCTTGGAAGGCATCCAAATTTAATTCTCTTTGAGGACGAGATCCTAAAATCGCTACAACTGGAATATTATCCATAGCCGCATCGTAAAGACCGTTAATTAAATGCGATGCACCTGGTCCACCAGATCCAACAGTTACACCTAATTTTCCACCGAATTTCCGCTGCATCACTGCAGCCATAGCTCCAACTTCTTCGTGTTTAACTTGTAAGAACTTAATGTTGTTCTCTTCGTCTCCCATCGCGTCCATTAATGAGCTTAATGTTCCTGATGGAATACCATAGATGGTATCAACGCCCCATCCTTCTAATACTTTCAATACGGCCAAGCCGATTTTAATTTTTCTTCCTGACATTCAAAAAATCCTCCCAAAATATAATTATTTCTAAC
Source organism: Ruoffia sp. FAM 26254 (assembly GCF_045528545.1). Classification (NCBI taxonomy): domain Bacteria; kingdom Bacillati; phylum Bacillota; class Bacilli; order Lactobacillales; family Aerococcaceae; genus Ruoffia; species Ruoffia sp. FAM 26254. The sequence continues at coordinate 17,604 of NZ_JBGQQY010000006.1, read as the reverse complement.
GTTATGATAATACCACTTCTCTAGAATAATTTAAACTATATTATGGATTAAATATTCATATTAAGTGATAAACTTTACCTATAATCACGTATAATATAGCCATAATCGCTATTATAACGCGCTTCGTTGGGGTTTTACCTTATATATATATACCCCATTCAGTTAAATAAAAACAGAAAAAAACACTTTGTCGAAAAGGTTTTATTTAAAATCAGCAAAAAATATGTGCTTGAACACTCATTTATTTGACTGTGTCTACATCTTAATGGTTATATTTATGGATTATACTGTCTGAACTTTCGTCAGTAATCTCCATAAAGGCGGATCATGTTTCAATCGATATGGTAAGTGGTTTGCCTTTGCTCTGCCACTCGTTGGACTATTTGATGTATTAGAGAATATCGTTTCATTCTTTCTGACTGCTAATCCAGTCTCTTTTTCCGACTGGTTAGTATTCACCGATTCAACATTAGCTGTGATTAAATTTGTTTTTTTGGAGATCGCAGTCATCTGGCTTGTACTCTCAATCATCGCGTTAGTAGGTAGTTATTTATACAGAAAATTATTTAATCCTGCCAAAACATCAGCGTAGCTGGAAGCTGGCTGCATTGGATAATTTACCTATTTCTTATAAATTATTTATCTTAGTAACTAAAATTGCAGACCACTCATTACAAGTGTTTGAGAAGCAATTTGACAGTTTTCTACGATAATTAGCTCATCGAGTGAATATGAGTGACGCAGCCATCAGTAAGCAAATGACTAAACTAAGCGAACATGGCTTGCTAGATATATACGTGAATCCAGCGAATAACCGCCATAATCAAATTCGCTTGACCGATGGGTGCACTCGGATATTAAATGACTGCACCCAAGTTCTAGATAAATTAGTAAAAGAACATTAGGATAAAGTTGACATTGACACCACTCAATTTGAAGGACAGATAATGGATCTCATTTCAACGTTTTATGAATAATATAATGACTCAGTAATCTTGGTAGTATTAACCAAGTTACCCCAAATACGATTCCGATTAATAAACCCATCAAAATTCCATTGTTCCGTCTACGATTATTATCATTTTCTTTCATCTTAACTACTCTGGTAATTCCATATTTTCTGTTACATCAATGGGAGTTAGTAATAGTCTAATAATACTGATTATTTTACATTGGCTTTGTCAATAAAATCATTCCTTCAACAGCCGTGTTCAATAAATCAACCTGTATATTTTTGCTTGAGTTCCCTTTGAAATCTGTGCATAGGCAGGAAATGTTGAGCATGTATGCATTGTAAAACTATTTTTTCTCCTTTATTTTTATACAATATCAGTTATTAACTAGTTTTAATCATATCCTACACAAGTTTTATGCTTCTGAAGACCTTGCATTAAATAATAATTTGCAAAGACTACCATTTTATTTATTGCAATTAGCTTTTTCAATCTAGTAATACTTCCTACGCTTCTTGTTTATCCGTATATTTTATGTTAGAATCTAATATCCAATTTGGAATCACAACTTATCCAGAGTAAGCAGAGGGAATTGGCCCGATGAAGCTTCAGCAACCTACCATTGGCAAGGTGCTAAATCCAACTCGAAAGAGGAAGATGAGTCTAACCCAGTTATTTGGCACGACGAATCTCGTTGTGCTTTTTTAAATTGAATAAATAACTAGGAGTGGTTGTCTTGTTACCAGAAAAAAATATTAGTTTTGAGGAGTTCATAAAGGGATTGAATGAGTTACAAATTATGCCTCAATTTAGATTTCGACGGAGCCAATCTGGAGATCTAGATGAACATGATTTGATTTTTCTAGTTTGTACGAAAGGCTCAAAAAAAGGTGCACACATAGGTCGAACATGTCTTTGCTGCATCGGGTCTGCTAGTATTAATGACTATGAAAGCTTTAAAGACAGTATGAGTTCGAATGATTATGATACTCTCTTGATCCTTTTGTTTAACTTCACATATACTGACTTGAGATACAAAGCAATTAACTAGTAATTTTATAAAGCACAAAATGAAGAGAGTCACAGACCATGCCTTATTTGCATAGTGTTGTGACTCTCTTTATTGTATTATTTCAGTTTTATCGCCTGTTTTTTTCAATCTACACTAATATAGCTAAACAATAAATGATTCAAATAGGCTTCAAAATCCCTGTTAGCTCATCTAATGTTTTCGGTGGGTTAACAAGAATTTCACGGGCCTTATCCATATCACCTTTCACATTATATGTTAAAATTCCTGTTGGTTTACCTTTAAAAAGATAATAAACAATATAACCACCGGCAACTTCTTCAATAATCGCATCATCACGGTTTCGACTCATTTCACCAACACCTTCAATAGAAATATCTAAGACATCCGTATAAGAAAGTGGCGCACCATGATTATAAACTTCTTCAGCGCCCGTCATGTTTCGTCCCGCTACTTTCCCAGAAAACTCCGCTTGCTCTTCATGTTCAAAACGATTACGTCCTATGATTACATCTGGATAATTCAACACATCTCCTGCTGCATAGATATGTTTGTTGGAAGTTTGCAAATACTTGTCAGCAATAACACCATTACCCACTTCTAAGCCAGCTGCTTCTGCTAACTCAACATTTGGCTTTAATCCAATTCCTAAAACAAGAATATCCGCTTTCAATACAGCGCCATTCTCTAATGTAAGACTCACTTGATCGTCTGCTACACTGTAACTATTAGCATAAGTATTGTTTATCAAAGAAACGCCAATATCTACAAAGCGCTGATGAAACTTTTCAGCTAGCATTCGTGGTAGTCGTTTTTCATTTAATATTTCATTAGGAAAAACAAGCGTCACATCCATATCATTCAGCTTTAGACCTGCTGCAAGTTCTGCTCCAACCCAGCCTCCTCCAACGATAATGACTTTGCTCCCAGGTTTGGCTAATTTTCGGAGGTTTCGGTAATCTTCTAAGTTTCTTAAAGCTAGGACACGCTCACTTTCCAGCCCATCAATCCACTTTGGAGCACCACCCAGTGCATAAAGCAATTTTTCGTATTGATAGATTTCTCCACTCTCAATCTCAATCGTTTGTTGATCGGCATTAATTTGCTTAACAGTTGTCCCAGTTAAGAAATCAATCGATTCATCATCCGAAATGTTATAATATATTGTTTCTTTTGGATAGTCTGGCTCTGTCCAAAATTCTTTGCTTAATGGAGGACGATAGTAGGGTTTGTCAGTTTCTTGTGTGACTATCAACAATGTCCCTTCACGGTCATACTTACGAATTTCCATTGCGGCATTGGCCCCAGCCATCCCGCCACCTAATATTATATATTTATATGAATGTTGCATAAATCATGCCTCCCTTTTTCTCTTCCTACATATATTACCAAAATTCTTCTTAAATGTTGTTGTATATGCTATATTTCATATTATCTCTCGAATTATATCTATGATTGTCTCAGTCATTCAAGTATAACCTATTAATAAAATATCAGCTTACTTATTGCCCATTTAGAGAAAAAGAAAGCTGCGATCCATAATCGTTAAAAATATACATAAAAGTGAGACACAAAACGATGCTAATGATATTGCATCGTTCTGTGCCTCTTTAATATTTCGGTTGTGTTATATGTATCTAAGTTCAACCTTAAATACTTTAATGGTATATTCTACTATCCGTGAAGCTGCTTAAAATTCTATGCAATCAGTGACCAAAGATGTTGAATCGTACCATTCTCTAACAGAATAAAAATACCCAAGCCGATGAAAACGACTGGTACGATGACTTTTTCGTAACGCTCAACTACTTCACCAATCATAGGAACCGAAGCCAATCGTTTAGATAAATAACATAAGCTAAAAATCCCAATGATAAAAACAAGGATCACAACCATGACTTCCTGGAAGGACATTCCAGTAAAGTAAGGAATATAAATTCCCAAATTATCTCCGCCAAGGGCAATGGTCAGAGCAACCACACTCGCAACTTCTGACTGTCTATGCGACATCTTTTCTTCCAAGTCCTTTTCATCTACATCTTCATCGATGAAGATAGCCCGAATCCCTAGAATCAAAGGAAGTAAACCAAGTAACCCGATCACCCAATCTTGTGGAATAAAGTTCAGGAAGTACGCTGCAATGAGACTAAAGCCAACGAGCAACCCCGTTCCAATATATTGGCCAATATAAATTGATCGTTGTTTACCAGTATTCATGGTAGAGAAAAGAATCGTTAAAACAACCAAATAATCGATGGACGTAGAGATAAAAACTAACATTGAAGATATAATTATTTCCATAAGCCTCCCCTTTCAATATGTTTATTAGAATTGGTGGTTTTCACACAAACACATCAACTTGGCCAAAGCCAAGGGGGAATGTTTAATAAATTGCTTCATATAAAACATCCAACTTTCATATTTTTTTCACATGACTCATATGCTTTCTAAACCAACGTTTATGAAGTCACTTTGTTCCCTCATGAATTATACCATTAAACATACAATGTTTCAGCCACTCAGCTTGCTCATTCTGCTTGTCTTCTTGGGAAATCCGTGCATGGGCGGAACATCTACTTCTTCTGTCGCTAACGCTCTTTCACAAGTAGTGTTACCGCTTCAACATGGGACGAGTTGATAGAATTGATGTATTTGCGATTTTTGGTGAAATGGTCGTATGCGGTAACATGTCGACTATTTCGTACGTTCGTGGGAACAGGTCAAAAGTAAATATTATCGAATTCTAACTCTTAATTGAATAGTATTTCTTATTTTATTGTAAAGTTTAATTCCCTCTATATGTTCAATCACCATAGACACGCAATAATCCTGAGTATAATTTAGATCATTAATCCATTTATTTGAATTAATTATAACAAGTGTAAAGGACGAAGTAGGTATATTTTGAGGTTCCCTCTTATACTCTTTTACACCTTTTTGATGGCATCCTTTTTTACGAGTATCGATTCCCGGATTTATAACTATTTCATATTTTTTATCAATCACATTTGCAAGTTGTTCCTCATCACTTAAATCTACTTCAGCAAATTGATTTACAAGAATATCAGAGTCTAACGCATGGAATAATTTAAATTCCAATTGATTTCCTAAATAACTATCTCCGCGAGTCATTTTTATTAGTGGATTGAATGTTAGCGCCACTGGCACCCTTTTATGACCTTTGGCTTCGAAAAAAAGCTTTGGAACATCAACAGAATAGACTTGAATCTTGTTTAATCCAATTGTAGCTTCATCCAATAAAACTACTCTATTATCAAAGGACGCTATAGCATACTCATAGTTTGGTAAACCGTAACCTAATGAGTTAAAATGAAACTTCTTCTTATCGGTATTAGTCCCTTTAACATTTTTAATTTCAGGTAATCTAGTTGATTGTAACAATAGGTTTTTCAACAAATTAGCAGATCCATTTGGATATTTATTTGCAATTTTCCCAAGTATATTTGTCACCATAGGTGCTGAAAAACTAGAACCCACATAATGTGTAAATAATCTTTCCATTAGTAAGTTTGACAATAAAGATAGCTTACCACTCATAGTTTCTTTAATGTTTCCACCGCTTTCTCGTAATATCATGTTACCACCATCGTGAACATCTTCTGGTTTTAATATATTATTAATACCCGGATCAACTCGTGTAAAAGAAGATGGCTCATTTTCATCAGCTATCGGTGTCCATAATTCTTTTTTATGAAAGTCTAGTGATTGCTCCATAATATTAATTTCATGAGCTACTGAACCTACTGTAATAGAAAGAGCAGAAAGATAACGCAGCGATCGACTACTACAAACACTACAAAAAAATAAAAAATGTTGCAGTAGACATAAAGTCACTTTACCTAAAAAGGAACCGAAGTATATTAAAGAAAAAGTTGCTCAAGGATGGCCACTAGACGTCATCATTGGATGTTCTGAACAGCCAATCAGTTGTTCAATGAGAACCTTATATCGTCAATTTAAATATGGCATCTTTGATATCACAACACTCCCTATGAAAGGTAAGAGAAAGTTAAACGAACACCAAGAACGACGGGGAAAACAAGCGTTCAAAAGAAATATCTCTGAAAGAGAAAAAGACTACCCTCTATTTAAAGATGAGTTTGGTCACCTTGCTAGAAAATCATTAAATTATCAAACACCTTTGGAAGTATTTTCAAATTACATAAATGACTCACGTTTGTCTAGCTTATATTGACAATTCAAAAATAATTTAATTCATCTCGATTTTTTATTCTAACTACAATTTATTTCTTTCTCACCCTCCCCTATTCATATCACTTGCCCCAACCTTCATTTATTATTATATTATAATCAAGTTATTGTTTGCTTTTTTCTCTGGTGGTTAATATAGTAATCACTTGGATGATTTTTTGAGGAGTGAAATGATGAAGAAGATTATCTTACTGTGCTTTTTGCTTTCTTTAATACCTATTCAAAGGGCGGAGGCTCAGTCTCTATCTCCTGTCTTTAGGAAGGATTATGAAGGCGCGGCTGTGCCTTTTTCTGGGTCTGGCTTGACAAACCGTTTGTACAATGAAGTGATTGAGGACTTTGAGGTGGAGATTTCTAAGGATTTTGTCCTGGAGGCCATGGAGAGGAACAATCGCTATCCTGCACTAGTTCCGATTGAGGATGAGGACGTAATGGTTGGGTTCTTTTCGGGGATGGATGAAAACCGTGACCTTATCTATATCTATCAGTACATACTGCCGAATCCGTCTTTGGACTTTGATACTTTTGTCAGTCTGGTTCATCTTGTGGATCCGACGATCTCTGAGGCAAACTTACGTGAAGTCTATGCCCCTTGGGTTGAGGATTCCACTTCGACAGACAAGATTGAGCTATCAGGTCATAGCTTTGATGCTTCGCATCACCGTCATCACAATCATGATTATATTGAGGTCTCTTACCATTTCCCGCTGTCGCTTTATAACAATGCTGACACAGTGAATCTCAATAACTCTTTCTATGATTTAGAAGGGGATTTCCCGGATATCTTCTCCCCCGATTATGAAGGCGAAGAAGTCTTTGTCGACCGTGCCTATATCAATCGCATTCTGGACCAATTAAGCCAGACTTTTGGCTTCGAGCTGACAGAGGACCACCTCGATGCGTGGGGCAACACCGTCTATTACTACCCATCTGAAATGGCCAAAGCTAGCCGTTTGAATGAATTTTACATTTTATCTGGCTTGACTGGTGAGCGGAATGTCCTAGAGATTCGCTTCACTAATGGCTTCGACACCTTCGACGAGTCTTACAACCTCTATTATGATAAGATGACGCGAAGCTACTTCCATTTCTTCGGGAAATTACTCGATCCGACTTTAGACGAGGAAGCTATCGAATTAGCCTATGAAAAATTCCAAGCGGGAGAGGATGTGGAGATGGGCCGCATACACGTCCAATCTAACGGCTATACTGACAACACCCTCAGCATGTCCCTACAGATTCCGACCTCTCAACTTGAAGACCCCGAGACCTACTACTTCGACTCCGTCCCAAGCAACCAGGCCCAAGACGTCCGGATTGACGAAGACGTCCACCACCTAGCTACTGTAGACCGGTTGAATAATCCAGACCGCATCTACGCCGACTACCAGATTGATGAGCAAGTGGTCATTAATCAAACTGATCAGAAGGAAATCTACCGACAATTACTAGACGACCACCAAGTCAACATGCCCCACTACCAAGAGGAAATTCAAATGACGGGCGAGATCATAACCGACTTAGGTTCTGGAAATTGGAAGACCCTTCAAGTTGACGACAATGATTATTTTGCCTCCTTCATTATCTACCTTGAGGGCGATGACCTGCCTGTACTTGAAGGGAATGTCACGGTTGATGGACGCAGCCTTGGTGTCATACGAGCGGGTGCGGGTTCTGGAGGCCGAGTTTTATACCTAATTGCTGAGGCTATAACCCAAAATGGCGAGGTCATCTACCATAGAGGAGGATCCGACAATGACTAAAAAACTAAAGATTTTGAGTCTCATCATTCTCATCCTAGCCCCCGCCCTCTTGTTAGCCTATACCAAAAGCAAAGCCGACGCCCCCATCCGCGCCAACGTCCCTGAGGCTTACGAGATCTACCTCAGTGGTGGTCACAATCAAGTCTTGGAGCGCTTGGACCAGTATATTGATGAAAATGCAGAGGGTGGTGAATACGGTGATGATGCCGGTGTGACCAGCGCGCCCTTCTTCGTCAATATGTCCGAGCAACAATTACAAGCCAAGTCAGACTTAGAATTCCAGAAGGCCTTTACCTACGACATCAACCAAGACTTCATGTTCGTGCCGACTGCTACGGTGAATATAGCTGACCGGACTGTCACAGTGGATGGGCAAGTTTTAGCTTTTACAGTGGATGGCGAAGACTCCGCTGGGCGCCCACTCTATACTCTGACCTCCGACAGTGACGTAATCAGCGACAATAACCTCAGCGTTTTAATTCGCAATGGGGCTAGTTTGATTGAGGCGCGCAACAACGCCTACTGGTCTCGCACTTGGCTAGCCATTGCTTACTTCATCGGCTTGTTTACAATCGGTGTGCTAATCCTGTTCAACCTTGACTCTCTTTCCACATGGACTGTTGGACTGTACATTAAAGGTGCCGAGCCTGGGCCAATGATTAAGATTGGCTTCGCCGTCTCAGCATTGACACTGATTATTGTTGGCTTTATGTTTATGTTTATTACCTTTACCGAAATAGGCTAGTTAGTGTGTGCTCCCCCCCAGGCCGAAGCATGTGGGGAGTTTCTTTGTATTGACCGTCACAAACTCATTGAGAGTCACTTAGCAAGTTTCCTGATTAATATTTATGAAATTAACTTTCTAACTTAGTCGACAAATTAAAAAGGAAGACCCGCGTCTCCCTTTTAAGTCATTATTTAATTTCTTGAGTTGCTGCAAGTTCTTTGTACCAATAGGCACTCTTCTTAGGATAGCGTTCTTGCGTCTCAAAATCTACGTAGAATAGTCCATAGCGTTTTTCATAGCCATTAGACCAAGAGAAGACATCCATGAGAGACCAGATGAAGTATCCTTCAACCACAGCGCCGTCTCGTATCGCATCTGAAATGGCTTCTAAATGTTGTTTCACATAGTCAATTCGTGCATCATCATAGACAGTTCCATCAACAAAATCATCCTTATAGCCTAATCCATTCTCAGTGATATAGATTTTCTTGTAATTCGGATAATCTTTTTTAACGCGCATAATCTGATCATATAAGCCCTGAGGATAAATCATCCAATCCCAATCAGTACGAGGGACATCAACATCAAATTCTCGCTGGCCGACACCTTTAATCTGATATTTAGATCCACCTTTATCTCCTTTAGAGTTGTGTGTAATCTCTGTCTCACCTTCAAAGGCTTTCATCCAATCACTCATGTAATAATTAATTCCAAGGAAGTCATTCATATCTTTGGCAGCTTTTAAAGCTTCAAAGTCTTCATCTCTTAGGTCTAACTGTCCACCATTCACTGCAAGTATGTGATTCACACCATCCATTGTTTTCTCAGAATACTCTCCAAGATAAGTCGCATCCAGGATGAATTTATTATGGATGATATCCTCTAACTCCGCCGCACGTACATCTTCAGGGTTCTCTGGGTCTAGAGGATACTTAGTTGGCAAGGCATGCACTACACCTATCTCACCGCTATAGTCCGCTTCTTTATATAATTTGACCGCTCTTGCATGGGCAACCATCATATTATGATGTGATTGGAAGACTTTAGCTAGATCATACTTGATACCTGGCGGGAATTTACCAACCAGATATTGCCCATCCCCAATAGGTCCGATTTCATTAAAAGTAGTCCAGTACTTTACTTGAGTGAATTCCTTAAAGCAAAATTCTGCATAATCGACAAAGTGATCGATGTTTTCTCTGTTCAAAAAGTCACCTTTAGAATGAAGTGCTTCCGGTGTATCAAAGTGATGGAGTGTTACAAAAGGCTCCACATGTCGTTTATGACATTCATTGAATAGATTGTGGTAATATTCAACCCCTTTTGCATTCACTTCTCCATAACCCGTTGGAAAGATTCGTGACCAAGCGATAGAGATTCGAATACCATTCACACCAAACTCTTCCGCAAGCTGAAGATCAACGGGATACTTGTGGTAGAAATCACTTGCAGGTTCCGCAGTATACCAGTAATTATCCTCCAGATACTTATCCCAAGCAACAGGCCCTTTGCCATCCGTCTTGGTGGCTCCTTCTGCTTGATAAGCCGCAGTTGCCCCTCCGAAAATAAAGTTCTTTGGTAATGTTTTCATTAATTAGCCTCGATTCCTTATTGTAAATTCTCTTCAACAAATGCTAAAGCACCTTCACCATCACGCGTCAATGCTATATATTCCGCTCCGGCTGTCTTAGCCAGCTTGATGCCTAACTTATCCGTCTCTGCTTTCATATCCTCATAATTAGAAGCTACTTGTGGTGCTAGAATAACAAATTGATATTGAGGAAGTATCTCGCGGTGTGCTCCATAACTTCCAGCTGTAGCCTTAATAGGTCTATCATATTCTTTAGCAGCCTTGTTCAAGGCATTGGCTAAAAGTCCACTCGTTCCACCACCTGCACATAGTACCAGTACATTAGTTGATTCTGTCGCTTTAACAGCTGTTGAAGGCTGAGCTTTCACTGTTGTAGTCTCTTCAACCTGACTCTTCTCAAGAATCGCTGTAGCTTTACGTGTATCAAAGCTCTGTTCAACTTTGGCTTTTAATTCATCAGACGATGATACTCCTGACTCTTCTTCCGCTAGAATCTGACGGTCATAGACCTTCAAGAACGGGTAGTAGATTAAGACATCCACGATGATTAAGACGGCAACCAGGACAAAGGATAAGAATTGGAAGTTCGTTCCTAACAAGATACCAAGCGGTGCTGGTGTTGTCCATGGAAGATTCGTTGTAAAGCTATTCACTCCTAAGGCATCGATAAAGAATTTAAAGATCCAAACATTGGCAATCGGTGCAAAGATAAATGGCACAAAGAATACAGGATTCAAGACGATGGGTGCCCCGAACAAGATAGGTTCATTCACCCCAAAGAATGTGGGTATAACAGACGCGCGTCCAATGGCTTTGTTACGCTTAGACTTAGTCATCCACATAAACATGAATGGAACAACAAGCGTTGCACCAGTACCCCCCATTGTGACAATGAACATCTGAGTTCCAGATGTTAAGATTTTATCCGCATGTTCACCTGCTTGTAGTAATTGTAAGTTCACATCAATGTTGGCATAGGTAATAGCTGCAATAGCTGGCTCAACAATTGAAGGACCATGAATCCCAATGAACCAGAAGAATGCATACGCACCAAAGATAAGGGTAATCCCCAAGTAACCATCTGCTGCTTGGAATAAAGGCGCAAGTAAGGTACCAATAGATTCAGCAACATTTACGCCCAGTGTGCTTCTTACAAATAACGAAACCGCATAAAGGATAACCACTGAGACAGTAAAAGGAATTAAGTCCTTAAACACTTGAGATATATTAGGTGGGACTTCTTCTGGCATTGGAATCGTCACATTATTCTTCACACATACTTTATAGACATTGACCGTCACGAATGCAGCGATAAAGGCTGTGATTAGCCCCTTCGTCCCCATGAATTCCGTTAAGAATCCTCCTTCTTGGGCAGGATCGGCTGCCATCAATAAGAAGCCTACCATCGTTGCTAGCATAGTTGAGATATAGTTTATCTGATTAGTTGATTCCATGTCTCGATTCATAGAATCGGTCAATGACTTTGCTGTCGTCCCTGATACAAAGAAAGCTAAGATTCCCATAGAATAGTTATAAGGGACCATTAAGAAATTCTCAACTTCAGGACTCCAGTGGAATCCCCATGCGTTTGGCACATAGGCTAGTAGAATAAATATACTAGAGAAAAGAATGACTGGCATACCCGCGATAAAGCCATCACGGATAGCACGGATATAGATATTACGAGAGATTTTTTCGAAGAAAGGTTTCGCTTTTTCAATTTGAGCAATTAATGTATTCATAGCTTTACCCTATCCTTTCTTATAGAATCCAATTAAGTGATTAATTAGATCTTTAAGTAGTATGGTCGTCATCAGATGGTCTTGACCATGCATCATAATGACGCTGTATTCAATCTCTTCGCCAGATGCTTCTTTAGCAAGGAGATCAGTCTGAGCATTATGTGCACCAACTATCACTTCTTCAGCTTCTGCCACAAGTCTCTCAGCTTCGTCAAAGTCGCCATCTTTTGCTTTGTTCAAAGCATCTAATAGTTTAGATCGTGCTTCTCCTGCATAGGCAACAATTTCGAAGCCAATCATTCCCACTTCATCTTTGTTCATGTTAGTTCCTCCTTTTTCCAGAATACCTTTATTATAACCCAAAGTCGCAGGCTACTGCAGTACGATTGAGGACTTCATTCAGGTCTTCTATATTCTTTCTTCCTTCTGTCTGTAACCATTCACGAGCCGCTTCTTCCCCTTGTTCAATAAAGACTTGAACAGATCCTGCCCATGTTGCACGTCCACATAATACACCATTAAATCTCGCACCGGCTTCATAAGCGAATTCTAAAGTATCTTGGAATAATTTAGCGCTTACACCTGCACTTAGATAGATATAAGGGAGGTCTGTTGACGCATCTTGTTCTTTAAAAGCTGCTTTGGCCTCTTCTTGAGTATGTAATACTTCTCCGCTCGCAAATCCTTCTACATAATTCATATTCACTGGCACTTCCACTTTAAGCACATCAACTCCAAAGCGATCTTGAGAGAATACTTTCATCGCACCATTCACTTTATGCGCTTTCACTTTTGCGAATTCAAGACTTCCGTTATCTTCAATATTTTCGTCGTATGTAAGAATTTCAAGGAAGAATGGAATATCCTCTGCCGCACATTCTGAACCAATTCTTTCCATGTATGCTTGTTTTTGAATATTAACAAACCCACTACCATCCACATCATAATAAAGTAGGAACTTAACAGCATCTGCACCTTGTTCTTTAATGCGTTTTACTGACCATTCTACTAAGCAATCTGGTAAACGATCGGTCGTCGTAGCGTCATATCCAGTCTTTTCATAGGCTAGTAATAATCCAGCATTATCATCACGTGCTTGCGCAGCTGGTAGACCGTATTCTGGATCAAGTAGAATTGATGACGCATACGGTGTAAGTTCTTCTGATACAATTTCTTTTAATCGTTCAATCTGTTCAACGGTTGGCTCCTCACTTTGATACTTACTAATCATTCTCTTTAGGGCACCACGTTGGTCAAAGGCTAGGGCTGAGATAACGCCCTTATCATCAGTCAATTTGTTTAGGTAATCTAGTTTAGTCATTTTTATACTCCTCTAACTTGAATTTTATTGAATAAGGCCTCATAGTGATTCAAATTAACATGGCCTGTTATTTCTTCTTGAGCATTTAACATTCCTAAGACGTTCGCATGTTTCAGCAATGCCACATCGTCATAATTACGAGTGATTCCCGATACGATTCCTGCTACAGTCGAATCACCTGATCCAACCGGATTCACGATATCAATGGTTGGAATGTCTACTTTGTAATACAAATCATTATGTTTAGCAAAAGCACCTTCAGAACCGAGTGAGACAATGACCCACTCCACACCATTGAATAAGCTGTCTTGCAGTGCTTCTTTTAATAGATTTAAATCTTTATCTAATTCTCTGCCTAGTAATTGTGATAATTCATCCACATTAGGCTTAATGACTTTTGGTTTATGTCCAGATAATAGAACTTGTCTTAAACTTTCTCCGGAGGTGTCTAATACTACTGGGACTTCCTTAGCATTAGCAATCATAATGAGTTCAGCATAGTAATCTGTTGCTAAGCCTGAAGGGGTGCTACCCGATATTGACACAACTTCAGCATCCTTCAGCAAGCTTTCAAAATGATTTTTAAAGGCTTCTCCCTCTACATCTGAGATGGTCGGACCTGATTCAAGAATCTCTGTCTGCATTCCTTCATGTAAGATAGCAATGCAGTTTCTTGTATTTCCCTTAATCTGGTAAAAGTCATGATGAATAGCTCCTTGGTCTAATCGAGACTTAATATAATTCCCAAGGTCTCCTCCTACTAATCCAGTTGCTGTAAGATCTTCGTCTATTTCTTTTAAGACTCTGGTTACATTCAAGCCTTTACCACCTGCAGACTTATTCACATTACTCACTCGATTCACATCATCTAATTTGAATGTTGGTAATTGATAAGCGATATCCACGGATGGATTCATTGTGACAGTTAAGATTGACATAAGGTCACCTCTTCATCTAATCTTTGTATTCGCCACGGTCCCATTTTTCAAGAAATTCTTTAAAGAAATCTGGGTCTGTCTGGTCTACTTCTGCATGATCTAAATGACTAATCTTGGCAATTAATTCTTTGTTTTCGTCTGTTTCTTTATATTCAGCTGCAATAAAAGCATCAATAATATCACACATGAGTAATTCACCTGTAATCTTGCCACCGAAACCAATTACATTCGCATTCAATTCTTCTTTTGCATAGATAGCTGTTGACATATCACGAACTAAAGCTGAACGGATACCTGCTACCTTATTTACTGCGTTATTAATTCCTACACCAGTACCACAGATACAAATCCCTAGGTCTGCTTGGCCACTCGCCACAGCCTCTCCCACCTTTTTCCCGTAGATTGGATAGTGTGTTCTGACATTGTCATATGTTCCAAAGTCAAGGACCTCATAGCCTTGTTTCTTCAAATAATCAACTACAGTAATCTTTTCATAAGTCACAATATGGTCGCATCCAATAGCAATTTTCATTTTTTCTCCTCCAGTTAATTCAATTAACACATCTTGTTCAACATATCTACACGCACTTGATGGCGTCCACCATCATAGTCTGCAGATAAAAATTCAGTAGCAATATTCTTTGCTAATTCAGGTCCTACCATATTGGCTCCTATGGTAATCATTCTTGAATTATTATGTTCACGCGTCATATAAGCAGATCGTTCATCAGAGACTTCAGCTGCAACCATCCCCTTAATCTTAGTCGCAACCATGAAACTCCCTGCGCCATACCCATCAATGACAATTCCTAAGCGTCCCTCTTCTTCGTTCACTTTCTTCGCAACAACTAAAGTAGTATCTACAAAGTCAGCTGTTAATTCTTCACTGACGTCAATCACATCATAGTTCTCATCTAATAGATGGGCCTTCACAATCTCTTTTAACTGTTTACCGTCTCTATCCGCACCCAATATAACTTTCATTTTATTGCTCCTTTATGTCTGCTAATTTTGCTTTGCCTTTTTCCGTTCGATAGTAGAAACCGCTTTCTGATTTACTATACATATACTATATCACGAATGTTTAAAAAGTCAACACTTTTTAAACGTTTATTGTTTAAAAGGTGTTTATTAATTGTTTAAACGTTGATTTAATCGCTTTTATTGTCATAAAACTTTTTTATTGGTATGCAAAAAACTCCTTCTAAACTCAATTTACTTGAGTTTAGAAGGAGTTTACTTTAGTATTGTGTGTTTAGTTAAACAATTAATTCTGTGTATACTTGAATTGCTTGTTTTTTATCCTCATTAGATTCTTCCATAACTACCGCTGTTAGGTCAGATAAGTGACATAATTTAGAGAAATCCTCTTTCCCAACCTTTGACGAATCCAATAACAAATAACTCTCTACCGAGTGCTCTAATGCCATCTTTTGAGTGTAGGCTTCTGCGACAGATGACGTCATGACAATCCCGTCTTTAACACCATTACCACCAAAAAACATCTTCCCGAACCGCATATTCTCCAAAGACATATTCGTAATCTCACCTACAAACGACTGTGTGACACTTCTCATCTCACCACCGAGTAGATAGACATGGAATGTCTCGGACTTTTTCTTTAATAGAATATTAAAGATGGGAAGGCAGTTTGTTACAACCGACAGGGCTTGGTAATTAATCACCTCTGCTAACAAAGCCGTGGTCGTTCCTGGCCCAATAAAGATTACATCCCCTTCATCAATTAATTCAGAGGCTCTTTGAGCTATATATCGTTTCTGGTCCGTATTCTTATCAAATTTATCTTCATGCGCGATTTCCTTATATTGAAACGCACTATTACTACGAGCCCCACCATGGATTTTCTTTAATAGCCCCTGATCATCTAACTCTTCTAAATCTCTTCTCACTGTCATATCTGACACATTATAGCGAGACACAATCTCTGAAACCCTGACAGTTCCTTGTTCATTCACCCATCGAATGATTGCTTCATGTCTTTGATATTTATTCATACCCGTCCTCCTCGTTTATAAACTCACTATACAACATTTCTTTAGAGAACTCTACACTTAATGTTTAATTTATAAACATTCACTCATTAAAGCGTTCGCTAATGTTTGAATATAATCTATACGGATGTTTCCTTATTTCAATTGAAATAAATAACTTATTAAGTCAGTGTACTATCTTTATTCAATCCGGATTTATTCACTAAAATGTGATATCCCCGACCAACCGCATCGTTGATGATTGACCGTCACGAACTCGATCACGAACAATTAACAGGTTAAATTTCTCCCTATTCAAACCATCAAAAAGTATTTCTTATCGTTTAGTAAAGTGCTATAAACCGCTTATTGTAGGCTTTGTTAAAAAAGTTGTGTTTTGTTCAATTTCGTTTTGGAGCTTATTGTTACTTAAACACCAAGTTTCTCGCCATATGAACACTTATAAAAATAAATGTTCTGCAAGGTTTTAGTCTCCTTACAACACATTCTGAAATGCCCTGTGTACCCGATTTTGATACACTTTTATTTTGTAGATTCTCTCTTCATCAACTTCATCTTCGTAAAGAGCTGTAGCAGCCTTCTCAATTCCTATTATTCTTTCTTCAGATACTACTTCGTCTAGTCTTGCCTAGTTATCCTCATAGAAATCATTCAAAAGTATGCACATCAATATTCGGTATAAGCAATGTGTAAAGTCCTGAAAATACTATGAAGCACTTATTAAGAATCAATAAAAAGAAATACTCAAAGTCAAAAAGATGATGATTTAGAATTAGAAAATATGATTATAGATACGTTTAATTCGAATAGAAAAAGCATTGGTACAAGACGAATTAAGATTAATTTAAATGATAAGGGTTTCACTGTATCCAGACGAAAGATTGGTCGTGTCATAAAGAAATATAATCTAGTTTCTGTTTATACAAAAGATAAATATAAACATCATCCAAAAGAAACTAATGAAAAATCATTTAAATCGCACTTTTAATAGAGAACAACCAATGGAGGGCATTGGTAAATGATTTAACATGTGTAAAAGTAGCAAATACATGGCATTACATATGTTTACTTATTGATCTCATCTATAGAGAATTCGATGGTTACAGTGCAGGTAAAAATAAGGATTCAAATTTAGTTGTGAGAGCAAATAGTAAAATTATAGGACAAAATCGAGTAGGAGACTAGCCATTATTTGACTAGTCGACCTCTCACACCACCGTGCGTACGGTTCCGTACACGGCGGTTCAATACCTTGCGTAAGCAGACTCTACCAATTCGCTTAGTGGAACTAAGC
>NZ_JBGQQY010000005.1:0-78364 GCF_045528545.1 Ruoffia sp. FAM 26254 | reverse complement strand
TTAAAGATGAGAACACAACACAAACTATCGTTGCATAGAGAGACACTTAAACATAGGAATAAAAAAAGAGCCAAGGTGACTGCGTCACCTGGCTCCTCGGTCCACCAACATCAAAAATTCATGAACCGAAAAATTCTCCCCCAAAAATTTATAAACAAAAAACCAGATCAGACTTTCCTGACCTGGTTGTTAAATTCTACTAATTATTTGTTTACGCGTAATGCGAAACTTGGCATGAAGTAAGAGCTAACTGAGTTATACTCTAATGGTGTTCCTGGTTGTGACGCATGGATGTAGTTACCGTTACCTGTTGCGATTGCAACGTGGTAAGTAGATCCAGGTGTTCCCCAGAAGTATAAATCTCCAGCTTGAGCTTCGCCAACACCGATTTTAGTTCCAGCGTTTTCTTGTGCTCCAGTCCATCCACCTACGTTAACTCCGTAAGTTTCTTGGAATACGTGTTGTACAAATCCTGAACAGTCAAAGCCTGAAGGTGATTTCCCACCCCATACATATGGTGTTCCTAAGTGTTGCGATGCGTTTGATAATAATGCATCAACACTTCCTTGAGCTGCTTGGGCTTCAGCTTCTGCCTCTGCTGCCGCTTGAGCTGCTGCTTCTGCCTCTAATTGAGCTTGCGCCGCCGCTTCTTCTGCTGCTGCTTGGGCTTCGGCCTCTGCTGCCGCTTGGGCTGCTGCCTCAGCTTCGGCTTGAGCTTGTGCCGCTGCTTCAGCTTCTGCCTGTGCTTGAGCTGCTGCTTGGTCATCAACTACAGGTGCTTCTTCTACAACTTCCCATGTAGGTGTATCTGCAATAACTTCTTCCTCTACTGGTTGCTCTTCAACAACTGGTGTTTCTTCAACTACCGGTACTTCTTCTACAGGTGTTTCTTCAACGATTGGCGCTTCCTCTACAGGGACTTCCACTACAGGAGTTTCTTCAACGATTGGTGCTTCCTCTACAGGGACTTCCACTACAGGTGTTTCTTCAACGATTGGTGCTTCCTCTACAGGCGCTTCTTCTGTAACAACTGGTGCTTCTTCAACTACTGGAGTTTGTTCTGCAATTGCTTGAGCTTCTTCTGCTGCTTGAGCTGCCGCTTCAGCGTTTGCTTGCGCTTGGGCTGCTGCTTCAGCTTGAGCTGCTGCATTCGCTTGTGCTTCTGCAATTGCTTGAGCTTCCGCCTCAGCTTGTGCTTGGGCTGCTGCTTCGGCTTCTGCGATTGCTTGCGCTTGAGCTGCTGCCGCTTGTTCAGCCGCGATACGTTGAGCTTCTTCGAATGCTTGACGTTCAGCAACTAATGCTTCACGGTGAGAAGCTGCTAATGAAATATCGTTTGTTAATTGGTTGTAAACTTCTTCAGATGCTGCAGTTTGTGCTGACAACTCTTCTTTTAAAGCTTCAAGTTCAACCATTTTTTCGATTTTTTGATTTTTTGTTGATTCTGTTTCAGATTTTTTGCTTTCAACATCTTCTTTATCTGAAATTTGTACATTTAATAAATCTTTGTTTGCAGATACCATTTTGTTAATAACATCTACACGACCAACAAAATCACTTACTGATTCTGATGATGCTACATAGTTTAAATAGTTAGATGATCCACCACTTACTTGAACAGCACGTGCTTGATCAGCTAATAAGCCTTCACGTTTACCGATAATATCTTCAAGTTGAGTAATTTCTTCTTCCAATTCAGCGATTAACGCATCATCTTCTGCTACTGCTTCAAGGACTGCAGTTGCCTCTGCTTGAATTGTATCAATTTCAGCATATGCTGTAGCTAATTGAGCGTATAAAGCTGTTTGTTGAGCACTTAAACCTTCAATTTGAACGTCTGCTTCATTAATCAGCGCGTCATAGTTTTGAGCTGATGCTAAAACTGGTGCTGCTACCGAACTTAATGCTAATGCAGATGTAAATAAAGTTTTGAATAAGCTCTTAGAAAAAGTTTTCTTCATTGTTTATTGCTCCTTCGTTAATACTAGTTTTGTTATATTCGTCAAATTCATATTATATTCATTAAATCTTCTTTTTTTCGACCTGAGAAGATAATAACACACCTTTGAGTTGAATAGTTGATTTTCTTTGATTCGTATACTGTTTGTAACACTACTGTAAAATTTCAGAGTTTTTGTCATTTAAGTGATTTTTCTTATCCTATAATTTCAGTATACTTTGAGTACTTAGAGTCTTTCTTCAATTTTATTTTTGTAACAGAACGTTGATTAACTAAACTTAAATCCCTATAATAAGATTATCTATTCAATTCTATAAAGGAGACTCATAATGCATATTCTAGAAGATTTAGAGTGGCGTGGAGCCATCAATCAACAAACAGACTCAGAAGGTCTAGAAAAACTAACACATAAAAAAGCGATTGGTCTATATTGCGGAGTTGACCCGACAGGGGATTCAATGCATATCGGTCATTTAATTCCATTCATGATCCTTAAACGATTTCAATTAGCTGGTCACAATCCAGTCGTAGTTATTGGTGGGGCGACAGGTTCAATTGGAGATCCAAGCGGCCGTAGTAGTGAACGTCAATTACAGACCATGGACGTTGTAAAAGAGAACGCCAATAAACTGACACAACAAATGGATAAGTTATTCTTAAAAGGCGATGCTGAAAATAGTGGCTTCCGTGTTGTAAATAATTACGATTGGTTAAGTGAATTATCTTTATTAGATTTCTTACGTGACTACGGAAAACATTTTAACATCAATACAATGCTTGCTAAAGATATCGTAGCTTCTCGTTTAGAAACAGGGATTTCATTCACTGAGTTTACTTACCAAATATTACAATCCATTGATTTCCATTATTTATACAAGAACTTAGATGTTCAATTACAAGTAGGTGGTGCAGACCAATGGGGTAATATTACAGCGGGACTTGATTTCATTCGTCGAATGGAAGGTTCTGAAGCAGAAGCTTATGGATTAACCATTCCATTAATGCTGAAATCAGATGGAACTAAATTTGGTAAATCAGCTGGAAATGCGATTTGGTTAGACCCAGAGAAAACAACACCTTATGAATTCTACCAATTCTGGATTAATCAGCAAGACTCAGATGTTACTAAATTCCTTAAATACTTTACTTTCTTATCTAAAGAAGAGATTGAAGCTTTAGAGAAAGAAATTGAAGTGAATCCACACTTACGTGTAGCTCAACGCCGTTTAGCTGAAGAAGTTACTCGTTTTGTCCACAGTCAAGAAGCACTAGATGAAGCGCAACAAATTACTGAAGCACTTTTTACTGGTGAAGTTGGTCAACTTTCAGCAAAACAAATTGAAGAAGGTTTTAAAAACATGCCACAATCGACAATTGCTAGACAATCTGAGAATTTAGCTATCTGGTTAGTTGACACTGGAATTGTTGATTCAAGAAGACAATCACGTGAATTTATTAATAACAATGCCATCTCTATCAACGGAGAGAAAATTAATGATGTTGATTATGAGATTGGTCCTGACGATGCGATCGATGGTAAATACATCATTGTCCGTCGCGGTAAAAAGAAATATCATTTAGTTATTTTTGAAGATTAATACTTCAGTCCAAAAAGAAGTCACCTACTTTTTAGTAGGTGACTTCTTTTTTATTCGTTCCAATTTTCTGGACTCCAACTTGCACCATCTAATTTTCCTTTATGGTTTTCAATGCGTTTCTCTTGTTCTCTTAATAAATTCATCGCAGCGACTAATAAAGCTTTCGTCGGATAATCTGCTGCTTTCTCAACCCATTCATCATGATAGTTATCATAGTGTGTATTCATCGAGTCAACCTCCTTACCAGCGATCAGTTAAAGTGAATAATTCACTCACTTCATCCGCTTGATCTTCTAGCGTTTGCTTCCACAGATCGAATAGAATTTCATTTTCTGCCGATAGATTGAGTTGCTCAGCTTCAATGGCCTCTAATTTATCTAACAAGTAGCGCTGATAAGTTAAATAACTTAAATGCGTCCCTTCTTCTAAGTAACAAGCGTATTGATACATTAACTCCATCTTCTCAGATTCACTCATATAAGCAAATTGGTGAACCGAAAAAATAGGTAAATAAGTCATATTAAAGTAATTTGCCAATGATTCATACGGAGATAATACTTCTGATAACGTCCGTCTCTCTCGCCCACCTGCTTGATACTGACTCTCCTTCACACCTGCCACAACAACAACACCTAATTCTTTTGTTGCTAATTGTCTAGCCAACTGATCATTTGTTTGTCTATCTTCAATGACCGTATCTAACCACAGTTTCATAATTGCTGGTGCTTGATACCAATAAAGATGGAATTGAAAGATAATTCGGTCATACTCTAATAGACGAGCTTGTTCTGCTTCAGCATTGAATGACCCATTGTGGTCAAATTCACTTTGTAAATCTACGTAGGTCACATCTGTTATATGCTTGCCTGAACTTAATAGAAATTGCTGACTACTCGAAGCCGCAACATCTGGATGAGCTACGTATACAATTGTTTTACTCATTCAATCCTCCTCAGTTATTCTGGTCCAAATAATCGCTTTAAATATGGAGATATCTCCATAGCGTTTTGGAATTCTTGAAGATTTGCTACATCAATATTACTGGCATTAATTTCCTCGACCAGCTCTCTTGCGTAGCTTTGGAAAGCGTCATTTAGTTTAGCCAATAATGTTTGATTGTACACTAATGCATAGGCTTCTTCAGCTTCCTTCAATCCACGTGCAATGACTTCGAAATATCCCTCCGTCACAGGAATAAACTTTAAATTATTTAATGTAGTTACTACAGTTTCATAATTTAAAGTTTGACTTAACGCATCATCAATAAGTAAATTGATTGTTTTTTGAAAGTTATCCTCTGTCTCTTGGAAGCGATAAGGTTCAATCGTTTCAAGTAGGGTGTAATATTCAATGTTTTCCACATAAGGAACATTACTATTGACTTGCCCACCAGTGATTACAGGTTCAATATACATTGCATTCACTTCATTGCGAGCGTAATAACGACGATGTAAATCATTATACGCTTGGATTTGTTTCGGTCCTAGGACTTCTGATTCTTCTAAGTCACTCAAGTGTGTACGGATACTCATTAAATCATCCTCATTCATATCTTCAATAACAAAGCCTGTTTCTTTATCAAAGTAATATTGATCAATTTGTTGAGTGACTCCTTGAGCATAAGCTTCTTGGCGATGGATGTTTTTTACTTGATGCTGAGAATACAAAAAGAAACTTAATTGAATGATTACCGCAACAAGTATTGTACAGGACAATAAAACTAAAATTTTTGCTTGCTTCGTCATGACGGTTCCTTTCAGAGTTTACTTTCTTTTTTATGTGGTAACTTCACAGTGAATACTGAACCCTTACCTAATTCACTGTCGACTTCTATATTACCTTGGTGAGCTTCAATGAGTGATTGAACGACAGATAAACCAATACCCGATTCTCCAAACTCAGTATTTTTCCTTGATTCGTCCACTTTATAGAATCTTTCCCAAATACTTTGTAGATGCGCTGGATCGATTCCGATACCCTGGTCGATAACTTTAATTTCACTATACTCTTCTTGCATCTTCCCTTGTAAAATAATATCACTGTCTTCAGAGAATTGAATGGCATTGGTGACGAGATTTATGAGAATTTGAATAATTCGATCATAATCTGCCCACACAATTAAGCCCTCTTCTGCTTCAACTATAATATTAATATTTTTCTTAGCTGCTTTCCGTGATAATTGTTCTTTAATTTGGTCGAGGAGTTTATTCCCATCATTCTCCTGCTTAGTTAAGACGAATTGATGGCTTCTAATTTTTTCGTAGTCTAAGTTTTCATTGACTAATCGAGTCAGTCTTTGCGTTTCCCGTTGAATCAATTCTAAGCTTCGCCCTCGTTGCTTCTCTGGAATCATATTATGCTGTAAGCCTTCCAGAAGTCCGCTCATCGTTGTCAGTGGTGTCCGCATTTCATGAGCAACATCCATCATGAATTGACGTCTTAAACCTTCTTGTCTCTTTATTTCTTCTTGCGATTCCATTAGTGAATGTGACATCTTTTGGAAATCCCTTGCTAAATCCCCAAACTCATCTTGCCCATCCGTCTCTATCGTTACATCGTAATTTCCTTGACCAATTTGTCTAGTTGCATATTGGAGTCGATGGATTTTGCGCGTTTGCAAGATTGAGTAAACTGTACTAATAATAACCCCCATAATAATCGCTAAAATAAGTGATATAAATATATTCTGTCTGACTGCATCAAGTCTTGCTTGTAGGTCATCTAATGGAGCCGCCAAACTAATAAAGCCTGATGGAAATTCCCCAACATCCTGATGGGGTAGATATACAGTTAGATAAGGCTCAACCTCGCCGTTTTGGTTATAACGGTCCACTGTTCGAAAGCCAAGATATTGACCAGATTGAATTAACTGCAACTCTTCCTGAGATAAATTCGCATCGAAGCGTTGATCATAAGTCGGATAAATTGTTCTTCCATCTGATAAATACACTTGAATAACAATGTTTTCACTTGCTAATAACTGAGATGTTCTCACTAAATCATTTCGTGAAAAGTTATTATTAACGATGTTATACCCGTAATTTAGTAATTGCTGCTCACGTGTTTGCTCAATCTCAGTCGTCATTTCACCTTCAATTCGATAAGCAAAAAGCGCAACCGTTGCAATAATGACTAATAAAAATGCAAACAGTTGTTGCCATAAAACCTTCATTATTCCTCACCAGGTGCTTCGTATTTATAACCGACTCCCCAGACTGTTTGAATTATTTGTGGACCCACTTGTTCAATTTTCTGACGTAATTTCTTAATATGTGCATCAACAGTACGTTCATCTCCAAAGAAAGGATCTTCCCAAAGACTTGTTAATAAGTCTTCACGACTAAATACTCGTTTAGGATGTTCTGTAAATGCAACAAGTAAATCAAACTCTTTCGGTGTGAGATTCTCAATGGGTTTATCTTTATAATAAGCTTCGCGTGTTGATGTATTGATATGGATAATTTCTGTTTCAACATCAAATTCTGAAGCAGTTTCCACTTCTTCCTCTTGTGTCGGTGTTACCTGAGCTCGTCGGTGTAATGCTTTCATACGAGCGAGTAATGTAATCGGGCTGAAAGGCTTTGTTACATAATCATCTGCCCCAATTTCAAGTCCAATCACTTGATCACTTTCTGAATCTCTCGCTGTTAACATAATAATCGGTGTTTCATTAGATATTTTTCGTATATTCCGACAGATTTGCATGCCGTCCATTGTAGGAAGATTCAAGTCTAATATCACGATATCCCATTTCGTAGGATTATTTTTATACGCTTCGTAGCCTTCTGCTCCGTCCTGATGGAAGGCTGCTTCATAGCCTTCATTCTCAAAAAACATCGACATCATTTCGCTCACTGATTCATTATCTTCTATCATTAAAACGTTCATCATTGTTTCCTGCCTCCTTTTGCACAATCCTCGTGCCTTGTAGTCATTATTATACATGAATTAAATGATTTTAAGCAATTTGAATCCATTATCTCTCATCTCCTCATAATATTCACAATTTCGTCACATTTGCATACAAAAAATGCCCAATATAATCTACCTTCGTATTTACCTACGTCACTTTTGGGAGGTTGGAATATACGTAAATAAAAAGGTATCGATTATACTAAGCATCTTTAGAGGTTTATAAATTAGGCTTTGGTACTTTTGAATAATATACTTTACTGGGTTTAATGGTTAAAATTATAGAATAATTTTTTTATTAGTTCATCACAGCACGAATACTTTCTTCATCAATTTGGATATCCGTACTTTGATTTTGCTCAACTTGATTATTGTCGGTTTGCTTTTGTTTTGAGCCATCTGAGTCACGTGATTGCAATAAAGTTAGTTCTTCGACAAGACATTCAATGACGTATCGGTCATTATTCTCGCTGTCTGTGTATTTGCGACTTTGCATCTTACCGGTGATGGCAATTTGATCCCCTTTGGCAGTATAGTTATGCAACAAATCAGCAAGATGGTTCCAAGCGACAAATGGAATAAAATCAGCCCGGCGCTCACCGTTTGCATCTTTTTGATAATGATTGATCGCAATAACATTATTAACAACACGACCATTTTGACCTACTTTATTTCGTCTAACATCTCGTACAATTCTTCCAACATACATTGCTTTATTCAAAAAATCACCCCTTTCTTTTTTGGTCTATATATATATACGTAAAAAAGGGGTGATTCCATTATTTTATTTTCAAATTTACACAAATTTTACATAAAATTTACAATTAACCGATTTCTTCTGCCATTTTTACAATTTTTCTTAAGCGGTGATTCACACCCGATTTTGAAATCGGTCCACCTGGTATTTGCTCTCCAAGTTCTTTTAAGCTCATATCTGGGTTACTTAATCTAAATTCTGCCATAACTTTTAGCTTGTCAGGTAAAGTTGTTAGTCCTTGATAATCATCAATTAAACGAATCGCTTCAAGCTGGCGTTGAGATGCATCAATGGTTTTGTTCATATTCGCATTTTCGCAATTTACTAAACGATTCACTGAATTACGCATGTCACGAACGATGCGAATATCCTCAAAGCGTAACACAGCACTTGATGCGCCAATAATCGCTAAGAAATCGGAAATCTTCTCCGCTTCTTTTAGATAAGTTATAAAGCCATTACGACGATTGATTGTCTTGGCATTTAAATCAAAATCATTCATCATTTGACAAATATCTTTATTATGTTCATCGTAACTTGAATAAATTTCTAAGTGATAATTATTTGACTCAGGATTATTTACAGAACCTCCAGCTAAGAATGCACCTCGTAAGTATGAACGTTTCTTTTGTTCATTCTCGGTAATATCACTTGTGACTTTTGTATTCAAGCCAATACCTAACATATCCAGAATATTCAAGTCTTCTAGAATTTCTTTCACTCTAATACGACAACGTACTATATATACATTGTTCTTCTTCAGCTTCATCTTGCGTCGAACAATTAATTCACCTTCGACTCCATAATGATCCTTTAAAAGTGTATAAATTCGGCGCGCGATTGCTGCGTTCTCACTTTGAATATTCAAAATGAACTTTTGTTGATATATACTTACAGCACCATTCATTCGAATCAGCGCAGTAAGTTCCGCTTTTGCATGCTCTCGGTGTACTTCTAATAGCGTACATTCTTTTTTTACGTCTGAAGCAAATGTCATCGTGCCTCACCTCTCTATCTTTATTACTATTGTGTCTTTTCTACTTTTCGGGGGGCTAATTTTAAAGAATTTAACAAGTAGCCTAATTCTTCGACAACTTTCTCAGTATCATGATATGCCCCACCATGTTTCATACTTAAAAATTCGCTAGAGATGACGCGACAATCTTCTTTACGTATGCCTTCAAAATCATGTTTAACTTGTAATAAATATTCTTCGTTTGGTTGTGTTCTAATATAATCTTCGGGGACTTCCGTTGTATTCACTAGAACTGTATCAATAAATTTATTATTCAAATGTTGATGGAGAACTTCTACATGATCGGCGTCGGTAAAGTTCTCAGTCTCACCTAATTGAGTCATAATGTTACAGATGTAGACAACTTCAGCATTTGTCTTGACAATGGCTTCACCAATCTCTTTAATCATTAAGTTTGGCAAGATACTTGTGTAAAGACTTCCTGGACCTAAGATAATCATATCTGCATCCATGATAGCATCAACCACACGGGGCGAAGCTTCTAAAGCTTCTTCTCCTTCTGTGGTTGTGACCAATACTTCTTTTATCTTCTTGCGGTGAGAAGCAATACTTGATTCTCCAACCGCAATAGTTCCATCTTCAAATAAAGCATTTAGTACCAGAGGATCTTGAGCTGCTGGTAATATTTGTCCTTGAATATGCATCCACCTTGATAACATGTCGATAGCATCTTGCATTGAACCATGCATTTCTTTTAAAGCGGCAATCAACAAGTTACCGATCGCATGGCCAGCTAAAAAATCATCCGTAGATTCAAAGCGATATTGAAATAAATCAATAAACTCTGGTTCACGTGCCGATAAGGCACTCATACAATTTCGAATATCTCCGGGAGGTACCACATTAATATAGTCTCTAATCACTCCACTACTTCCACCGTCATCAGCAACAGTAACAATAGCAGAAATACTTGCATTCAAATGTTTTAACCCTCGAAGTATTACCGGGAGGCCAGTCCCTCCTCCGATAACAGCCACTTTATAGCGTGGTTTGGCTTTTTCGCTCATGATCGATTGACCGATTCCTTATTTTTTAATTTATCGCGGTGCGAGACATTCACCACGTAATGATCATTTTCTAATTCTTGACCCATTCTCTTAGCTAAGGCAACTGAACGGTGTTTACCACCGGTACATCCAATAGCAATTGTCACGCTAGATTTACCTTCTTTTTTGTAACCTGGTAAACAGTATTTAATTAAATTCATAAATCGTGAATAAAATTCTTCTGTCTCCGGTTGCTTCATGACATAGTCATATACTTCCGTATCTAAGCCCGTTTTAGGTCTTAGCTCATCAACATAATGTGGATTCGGAAGGAATCGCACATCCATGACAATATCTGCATCGATGGGCACCCCAAATTTAAAGCCAAATGAGACCATTTCAATGTGGAATGGTTGATAAGTATCAGAAGCAAAGACTTCGATAATTTTCTCTCTTAATTGTCTTGGCGATAAATCTGTTGTATTAACGATCATTTGTGATCGTGCTCGAATGTCACTTAACATTTCTCGTTCTTTTTGAATTCCTGTAATGGTTCTCTCTTGTGTTGCCAAAGGATGCTTTCTGCGTGTTTCTTTATATCTAGATACTAAGGCTTGGTCATCGGCTTCTAAGAAGACAATACGTGTTGTAATGAATTGAGTGTTATCCATCTTGCCAATAACATTCTCTAATTCACTGAAGAATTCGCGTGTCCTTAAGTCAATCACAAGTGCGATTCGTGTAATTTTCCCTGATTCTTTCATTAATTCCCAAAATGTAGGAAGTAAATTTGGTGGCATGTTATCGATGCAATAATAACCTAAGTCTTCAAAACTTTGGACTGCGACAGTTTTTCCTGCCCCACTCATACCGGTAATTATTACTAATTCTAATGTATCAGACATGCATCTCGCCTCTTTCCCTTGATTTTAATATATTGTATCACAATCACATTGATTTTATTATGATTATCGTTTGAATATTCTGTTTGTCTAAATTTGCTTCCTTATATTATCAGTAATCGTCTAGTAAAAGCAATTTATTTTATTTCTTTAAATAAAAATCCAAACGATAATTAATCGAATACAAACTCCTTTCACCGCAGCATTCTAATTGAACGATATGCACAGATTGAAGCCAATATTCAGACTAATCATCATTTGGATACTCTTATTTAGACTAATTCAATTGTTACTCAGTTAATTTACGCATATCTGCTTCAATCGCTTCTGCTTTTTGATCAACCGTCTCACGATTGTCACCGCGTACTCCTAAGTATAATTTAATCTTAGGTTCTGTACCACTTGGTCTAAAAGCAACCCAGCTACCGTCTTCTAACGTATATTTTAATGCATCTGATGAAGGATAGTCTAAGCCTGCTGATTTACCGTCACCATATTGCACTGTTCCTTCTAGATAATCTGCTGCTTTATCGATAGATAAACCACCTAATTGAGACGGAGTATTTTTGCGAACTTGGCTCATAATGCTTGCCATCTTCTCTTTTCCAGATAAGCCTGGGAATGAAACTGAAATGGTCTTTTCAACGAAGTAGCCATATTTATCATAGATAGCTTCTAATGCATCACCTAAAGTACGACCAGCTTTTTTATGGAAAGCCGTTAATTCAGCTAGAATAACTAAAGCTTGGATCGCGTCTTTATCACGCACAAATGGTTGTACTAAGTAGCCAAAACTTTCTTCGAATCCCATTAAGAATGTATGTTCATTTGTTTCTTCATACTCCTTAATCTTCTCAGCAATAAATTTGAATCCAGTCAATACTTCGACCATTTCTAAACCATAGCTTTCAATAATCGCATCGGCTAAATCAGTTGATACGATTGATTTTACAGCAACACCATTGTCAGGTAATTCTCCTTTTTCGCGGCGGGCATTCAGAATATAATCTAACATGATGGATGCAATTTGATTCCCTGAAAGTAATTGGTATGAGCCGTCTGCGACACGAATCATTGCGCCTAAACGGTCAGCATCCGGGTCAGTTGCTAATAAGATATCAGCATCAACTGAACGGCCTAATTCTTCTGCTTGAACGAAAGCATCTGCGGACTCTGGATTAGGTGACTTAACTGTTGGAAAGTTTCCATCAGAATCTGCTTGTGATTTAACAACTTGAATGTTATCAAAGCCGATTTGCTCTAATGCTTTTAGACCAATCATTAAACCTGTTCCGTGTAATGGTGTAAAGACGATATTGACTTCATCTTTCATTGATTGCACTAAGTCTAAATCAACTGTGACAGCCTTCATCTCTTCTAAGTAAGCATTATCTACTCGTTCACCGATAATTTCAATGGTTCCTGATCCTAGCAAGTCTGTCTTATCTCCGACAGCTACTTCAAGTGGATTATTAATTGCGCGAACATATTCTGTTAATTTATCTGCTGCTTCTGGTGGCATTTGCCCACCATCTTCGCCGTAAACTTTGTATCCATTGTATTCGGCTGGATTGTGGCTCGCAGTAATCATAATACCAGCATATGTGTTTAAATGACGCACTGCAAATGAAAGGACAGGTGTTGGTCTTAAACTTTCATAAACGTAACTCTTGATGTCATGTTTTCCTAACACCATCGCTGCTTCCATAGCAAATTCAGGTGAGAAATGACGTGAATCGTAAGCAATCGCTACCCCGCGTTTTTTAGCATCTTCCCCGGCGTCTTCGATTAACTTCGCTAAGCCTTCTGTCGCTTGGCGAACAGTATAGATATTCATGCGATTTGTACCTGGTCCTAATACTCCACGCATCCCTGCAGTACCAAAACTTAAGTTCGCTCCGAAGGCATCTTCGCTTTCTTCGCGTGATAATTGATTCAGCTCTTCACTTAAATGTGTATCAAGTGACTTATGATTTTTCCATAGTTGATATATTTCTTCCCAAGACATAATTATCCCACCTTTTCTAATGTTATTTTTATTATAACATCATTTTATAATACAACAAAGGTTAACCTTTTCTGAATTAAAGCCTTTTCACAGTTCCCAAATTTTATTTATCGTTTTAGGCAATATATTACTTTAATCCGCGATATCTTTTATTATCTCTATCACTTTTCTTAGTAAATATTCCATAAATTTTTACATAAAAAATGACCAACTAAATTAGAGGTTAGTCTAATCCGTTGGTCATGCTTTATAAATTAGTTTACTTGGTTAATTGGATCTTTCAAGCTTTGAACATAGTCAAACGCGCCTTGTCCAGCAATACTACCGTCTCCGGCAGCTGTAACAATTTGGCGTAGGTGTTTTTGACGGATATCTCCAACTGCAAATAAACCTGGAACAGTTGTTTCCATGCGCTCATTGGTAATGATCCAGCCTTCTTCATCTGTGACACCTAAATTCTCAACAATATATGAGTTTGGTATTAGACCAATGTAGACAAATACACCATTCGTTTCAAAGTCTTCTACTTTGTTCGTTTTTACATTACGAATTGTGACTGAATTAACGCCATTTTCACCATTAATCTCTTCAACGACACTATCCCAAATAAAGTCAACTTTAGGGTTATTAAAGGCACGGTCTTGAAGTATTTGTTGCGCTCTTAATTGATCGCGTCGGTGTATGATTGTTACTTTATCAGCGAACTGCGTTAAGTAATTTCCTTCTTCAACAGCTGAATCTCCTCCACCAACAACAACTAAGTTACGGTCACGGAAGAAGAAACCATCACATACTGCACAGTATGACACACCTGAACCGCTTAAACGGTCTTCACCTGGAACACCTAACTCACGGTGATGGGCACCTGTTGCAATAACAACTGCGGGTGCGATATAAATTTTGTCAGCGGTATGAACATATTTCGTGGTTCCTGACACTTCAATATGAGTCACATCACCGTATAAGTGCTCTGCACCGAATTCCATCGAACTATCAAAGAATTTCCCTGCTAATTCAGGTCCACCAATTTTAGTATAGCCTGGATAGTTTTCGACATCTGCCGTATTAATTAATTCTCCACCAGGTGCACCTTTTTCAATTATAATTGTTTTTAAATTTGCGCGCGATGCATATAAGGCAGCGGTCATTCCACCTGGGCCTGCTCCGATTATAATTACATCTGCTTCAACACGTTCTTTTGTTATCTCTACCACTCGCTCTAACCTCCTAGGTTCGTCTGTTTAGTATTGTATATCATAGAGCTTTGATTGTTCTTAATCAATCTATTTGCTTAATACTATTTATTATATCTTATTTGTCAAGCGACTCTTCTTGTTTACCTTCACGTAACATCAATGATTCAATCGCATCTTCAACAGATATTTTCTTATCTGTGTATAGAGCCAAATAAAGCATATCCGTAATCGGCATGTCAATGCCATATTCTTTTGCTAATTCATAGGCCACTTTTACAGTTAATATCCCTTCAACTACCATGAACATCTTCTCGCTCACTTCTGCTCTCGAATAGCCTTTAGCAATCAAGGTTCCAGCTTGGAAGTTACGGGAATGTGGGCTTGTACAAGTTACAATTAAATCTCCTACTCCACTTAAGCCAATAAAGGTTAATGGATCTGCTCCTCGAGCAGTACCAAGTCTTGATATTTCAGCTAAACCTCTAGTAATCAAGGCTGCTTTTGCATTATCACCATAACCTAAACCAGATATAATTCCTGCGCCAACGGCAATAATATTTTTTAATGCGCCACCTAATTCAACCCCGATGACATCTGTATTGGTATACACTCTGAAATATCGATTCATAAATGCTTGTTGCACTGCTTGAGCAGCTTCAAGATTATCACTTGCCGCTGTTAAAGTTGTCACATCCTGGCGAGCAACCTCTTCAGCATGACTTGGTCCTGATAAGACAACGACATCTTGATAATTATCTTTATTTAGTACTTCTGTTAATACTTCGCTGATTCTTAGTTGCGTATTCATTTCCAAACCTTTCGAAGCATGCACAATCACTGGTGCTTGCGCTTGATCTTCAAGTAATGGATTTAATTCTTGTGCCATTTGTCTCATGGCATTGGTTGGGACAACTAATATAATCATTGATGCATTAGAGACAGCTTCAGATAAAGAAGTCGTTGCTTTAATTTCTTTCGGTAAAGATACATTGGGTAAATACTTTTCATTTGTATGTGTTTGATTTATCTCATCGATAATCGTTTGCTTTCTACCCCAAAGAACTGTGTCATGTTTGTTCTCACTTAATACTTTGGCTAAAGCACTTCCCCATGAACCTGAACCAATAATAGCAATCTTCATTATTCATCCTCATTTCTAACAACCCTTGATCGGTCATCTGTGTAGTAA
Organism: Ruoffia sp. FAM 26254; assembly: GCF_045528545.1. Lineage (NCBI taxonomy): Bacteria > Bacillati > Bacillota > Bacilli > Lactobacillales > Aerococcaceae > Ruoffia > Ruoffia sp. FAM 26254. The sequence goes on along the minus strand of NZ_JBGQQY010000005.1, from coordinate 62,820 downwards.
GGCACCAGGTCTTTCCCTTTTAGACGAATCCAAAGTACAAGACCAATACCAATAACTACTAGAATAAGCGACAAGATTTGAGAAACTCGTAATGGACCGATATATAAACTATCTGTTCTTAGGCCTTCAATCCAAAAGCGTCCAATACCATACCAAATCATATAGAATGCAACGAGTTCACCACGTTTGAAGAAATCTTTACGGGGTCTTAGTAGGAGTAAGGCAATTAGACCGACTAAATTCCATAAAGACTCATATAAAAACGTCGGGTGATAATAAGTCCCATTAATATTCATTTGTTCAATAATAAAATTAGGCAGAGCTAAGTTTTCTAGAAAAGCTTTTGATACCGGCCCCCCGTGGGCTTCTTGGTTCATAAAGTTACCCCAACGCCCAATCAGTTGACCAGCAAAAAGTGCGGGTATCGCAATATCGAAGACATTAATGACACTGAGTTTGTATCTTTGACACAGTACATAAATTGTTATCGCACCACCGATAACACCACCGTAGATGGCCATTCCACCTTCCCAAACTCGGAATATACTTAATGGATCAGACAGATATGAGTTTGAAGAGAATATGACATAATAGATTCTAGCCCCTACTAAACCAAAAATCACTGTCCAAAAGAGCAAATCAAAAGACGTATCTGAATCAATTCCCTTACGGCTTGCTTCACGCGTAAATAAAATGTATCCGACTAAAATAGCCAACCCAATTATAATTCCATACCAACGGACCGGCCAGCCAAATAATTCAAAGGCAATCGGATCAATCGCTAAAAAATTCAATCCCATTCTATTGTTCCCCCACGGTTCTCTTGGATTAAATCACGTAATTTACTATTAAACGTTACTTTCGCATCATAACCCATTTGAGTCGCACGGAAATTCATTGCCGCAGATTCAACAATCGCAGCTAAGTTTCGCCCAGTTTTAACTGGGATACGAATCGAAGGCACTTGAACTTCGAATATTTGCTCATACTCTTTATCATAACCAAGGCGGTCATATTGTGTGTTTTCGTCATCCAATACTAAGTTGATAATGAGCTCTAATCGTTTACTACGACGAATCGCAGATACACCGTACAAGCTCATAATATCAATAATACCTAAGCCACGAATTTCAATCATGTTTTGTAGGATTTCTGGGGCTTCACCGTTTAAAGTCAATTCATCAATTTGATACAGCTCTACACGGTCATCCGCAATAAGTCGATGCCCTCGTTGAATCAGCTCTAAACCAATCTCAGACTTACCAATACCACTGGATCCAACTAACAATACCCCCATACCAAAGACTTCCAAAAAGACACCATGCTTTGAAAGTCTTTCAGCGAGTTTTCTCTCGAGATAATTCGTAATATTTGCTAACACCCGACTTGTTTTGGATCTAGCTGATAAGATAGGAATACCTAAAGAGTCCGCAACTGGGATTAATTCTTCAGGTATATCAATCTCACGTGATACGACAATCGCTGGCGTCTCATCCGTACACATTAATGAGAAGATATTTGATCTTTCTTCGGATGTCTTTTCACTTAAAAACGACATCTCAGTGCGTCCAATTAATTGGATACGTTCATGTGGATAATATTCTTTGTAACCTGTTAAAATAAGCCCAGGTCTTGAAACTTCACTTGAATAAATTTTGTTTGCTTTATACTCTTCACCATATATTAAATTGATATCTAACGTGTCTACTAACTCTTGTACAGTTACTGCATTAGTCATGACGTATATTCCTCCTGTGAATGATCTTATTTACTTCTAAATGTTATCACACAACTGCCCAACAATCACGAACCAAATATTAAATCATAACTTATATAGTAAAAAAATCTACACCTGCTTAATACAAGCAAGTGTAGACTTAGTTCAATTTATTTAATTTCGTTTAATTAGAAGTCATCCCAATTATCATTATCTTCGGGTGTTACATCTTTAGGTTTATTATTCGAAGAAGGTCTATCTGAACCGAATGGATTCGATTTTCTACTTTGACCACCATTAACTTGATAGTCATAAGGTAAGAGTAGCCCTAAAAGAATATATAACCAAAATCCTGATGACCCTACCCAAAGCAGGATAAAGAAGATTACTCGAACAATTGTCGGGTCAATATTGAAATATTCAGCTAATCCCCCACACACACCCATAATATGTTTATCTGTTGATGACTTAAATAATTTTTCACTTTGATTTGACATTTTATATCCCTCCATAATTTTTAATGTCTTGTTATGTTTATTATAACTCTTTTTTACTATCTTTTAAAAATATATCGCCAGAAGTTGTTGTGATGTTAACCATTGCATTATCTGTATCACCTGATACAATTCGATGGTAATGTGCTTTTTGTTTAGTTGGATGCTCGTCAATACTTTCAAGATTTGATAAGCGGTTTTTCACTTCACCGTGGGTAGTCTTACTGTCAATGGTTAAATTCATTTGACTTGGCAGCGATAACTTAACATCCCCACTCACTGTCTTGATTTTAACATTCGCATCATTCGTATCTTTTTTCGTTAGATAAAAGTCACTGTTTAAAGTGTCTGCTGATAAGTTTCGGATGTAACCATTCACTCGAACATCCCCATTTAAGTCACTCATCACTAGTGTATCAATCGGTGAGTTTTGAATATTAATATCACCGTTTAATAATTCTAATGATACTTCATTTGCTGTAACTTTATTTAAGATCACATCTCCATTTTTGTTTTTAACTACAATTTCTTTACTAGTTAAACCATCTAAATCGATTTCGCCGTTCAGCAATTGAATTTGGAATCGATCAACATCTCCTTGAGGGACTTTGATTGTACCGTCAACTGAGAATTTCGGTGATGTCACTTTCAATACAAAGCGGTTATCAATGATACCGATCGTATTTACTTCTTCAAAGTGCTCTTTAGACGTTTCTTCATGGCTACCATGGAATCGTACTTGTGCATCAACGACAATATTGTCACCGTCATGGCTCACTACTTCAACAGAACCATTATATAATTCAATCTCAAAGCGATTTACTCCTTCAACGGGATACGTAAATTCATAATCTTGTGAACTCGTCTTGATCCATGGTACTTGGAAAGAAACATTAACATCTTTTAAGTTAAAGTTCTCTAAAAATGATTTAGATTGTTCTGTGACGAATGAACCCCATTTTTTACCTTCACGGGATGCTTCTTTTCCAAAGTGTGTGGCTGCTTCAGCAAATTTCTCTGAACGGTTATTGAAGAATTCTTTGAAATCTTGCTTGTTAGATTCTTTACTCCAGCCTAAGGCCTCTTTTTCTCTTTGTAATTCAGTAAATTCACTTTGTAAAATATCTAATTCAGCTTGAATGTGATCTCTTTTTTCAATAGTATTTGCTTTTTGTTCAATCATTTCAAGGGTTAAATCATCTAATTCTTCAAATATCTCAATCTCACGTATGCGTTGTTTGCAGATTACTAATTTTTCATTCTCTTTAGCTATCTTTTCGTTCAATGCTTGAATTTCAGTGTTAATTTCTGCTAAACGTGCTTGATTATTCTTAACTTTCTCAGTATCTTCAGTTTCTTCAAACTCAGACCATTCTTCAGAGTCGGCCTTTTTCTCAGTGCTATCCTTAAAGTAGTCACCCATACATTTAGCAAAGTCTTTTCCTTGATTAAAGACTTCTTCAAATGTCTGATTAATACTTGCTTCTGTCTCTTTCTCAGTGTCGTCTGGTGTTTGAGTCGTTTTTTCATCTGTTGTTGTCGTTGATTCTGATAAAGTATCATTATTTGATGCCGCTTCTAATAAATCAAGTGCTTCTTCCATAGAAATAACATTTTGTTTTACTAGCTCAATTATACGCTCTTTTTCATTCATATCAGTTTACCTCCAATGATTTTTATCTCCTGCTTCTCTACACTTATTATTATGTCATCGATTGTCAAGGACTTCATAGGTCTAGAGCCCTATTTTTACTTAGTTGTAAGTCAATGTATATCCAAATTTGTTAACGGACATATCTTTTGCTTTCGTTCTATCTATATTATGCATGCAAATGGATCTAAATTCATTGGACTATAGACCCATATTTTGAATAAAATAAAAAAGCTAACGGATTTCCCGCTAGCTTTAGTAAATATATTTAGTTAATGATGCCAAATACGAGTGCTGCTAATGCTGCTCCAACAATCGGCGCCAATACTGGTATCCAAGAGTAACCCCAGTCAGAGTCTCTCTTTTGTTTAATTGGTAAGATCGCGTGAGCAATACGTGGACCTAAGTCACGTGCAGGATTAATTGCATAACCCGTTGTTCCTCCTAAAGATAAACCAATTCCGATAATTAAGATACCGACACAAATTGTTGATAAACCTGGGGCAATATCGTATTTCGAAAAGCTTAAGATACCAAACATTAATACAAATGTCCCTAATAATTCCCCAATAAAGTTTGAAACTGTATTGTAAATTTCTGGTCCTGTAGAAAACGTTCCTAAGATGGCTGATGAATCTTCAGTCACATCAAAATGTGGTTTGTATTGTACCCAGACTAAGACAGCTCCTAAAAATGCCCCAAGCATTTGTGCGATTGTATAAGGTATGACTGAACTCCAAGGTGTACTTCCTTCAATAGCGAAAGCGATCGTTACCGCTGGATTTAAATGCGCAGGACTCATATAACCTGAAGCTAAAGCTCCTAATGTTACTGCAATCCCCCAACCAATCGTAATTGATAACCAACCCGCACCATTACTTTTTGTTCCTTTAAGTAAATTCCCAGCAACAATCCCGTCTCCTAATAAGACTAAGATTAACGTTCCTATAAATTCTCCAACTAGCTCTGTTCCCATTTTTTCCCCTTTTACATATTAAATTTTTATTATTTTGCGTTGTTTTTTAATTCTTTTAAATCATTTTCAGCTAATACAGCAGCTAACTCATCTAAGTGTGCTTGTTTTTCTTCTTCAGACCATTCAAAGTATCTTGCCATTTCATTCGTAATTGGAAGTGTTAAATCATCCAGAGTTTCACGCATGAATAGTAAGTGATTTGTTCTTCTTAAGAAATAATCTACAGGAGTTAAAGCCATCTCTTCTCTCATTGTATAATGCAATACCAGTGTATCGCGTAAACTTAAGCCTTCAGCCGCTTCAAGGGTTGTAACTAAGTTGAATACACGTGGTGCATTTGAGCCAAAGACTCTAGCGATATAACTTGCGTCTGCTTTGTCTAAACCACGTTTCACACCTAATTGAGCAAAAGTTTCTAATTCTGAATCCACATTTGCTGGATTTAATTCTCCACCAGAGACTGGATAAGTTTTTGAATTAACTAAAGTAAATTGCTTTTGATATTGTGTTGAAAGAATCTCAATAATTGCTTTCATTGCTCCTTCAGCCATCTTACGGTAATCCGTAATTTTTCCTCCAGCTAGTGTAATTAAGCCGTTATCATCAATATCTAAAGAACTTCCACGAGATACCGCTGAAGGGTCGTTAGCTTTCTCAGACGTACTTGTTTCAATTTGTCCGATAGCTTCTTCAACGTCTTCACGCGTTGTTTCTTTATTTAAGTAAGCACCTACAGTTGAAATTAAATGATCAAAACTCTCATCCGAGATTGAACCATTATTCCCACCATTATAATCGGATGCTTTATTACCTGAAATTAACGGACGTAACCCTGCCCAGCTACTCTCAACATCATGAATTGAAATATTCGCTTCGGGGAAACGATTATTCACAATGCCTAATAAGTAATCAACATCTTCTTGAGTCACTGTTGGATGAGCTAAATCACCTGTGTAATCTGTATCGGTCGTTCCAAAGTATGTTTTATTCTCTCTTGGAATGACAAAGACCATACGCCCATCACCTAAGCCAGTATCAAAGTATGTTGGTTGAGGTACTTTAATCTTGCTATTATCTACGACTAAATGAACTCCTTTAGTTGGACGCATTTGTTGGATTTGGTCATCTTCTTTATTTAAATTACGTACTAAATCACTCCAAGGCCCACTTGTGTTAATTACCGTACGTGCTTTAATTTCAAATGTTTCGCCTGATAACATATCTTTAGCAACCACACCATTAATTTGTCCTTCTTCATTGAATAAAAACGACTCAGCTTTCACACGACTAGCAATGAGTGCGCCATCTTGGTTTGCGCGCTTGATATTCTCAATGACTAAACGCGCATCATTATTGTTGTAATCTAAGTATTGCCCACCACCAACTAAGCCTTCTGCCTTAATTTGAGGTTCACGTTCCAATACTTCTTCTTTCGTTAAAGTTTTATTTGCCAAAGGTGAATTGCTAACGCCGGCTAATAAATCATATAAATCCATGGCTACTTTCAAACGGAACATATTAAATGTCGCATTTGGCTCATCATAAACCGGTAATAACATTGGATCTGCTTTAGGAATATGAGGCGCGATTTGTTGTACAACTGCACGTTCTTGGACAGTATCTGAAACAACTTCAACATCAAATTGTTTCAGATAACGAATGCCTCCATGAACGAGTTTCGTTGAACGACTACTTGTTCCTTCAGCGAAATCCTGCATCTCTATTAGACCTGTTTCTAACCCACTGGCAGCAGCTTGAATCGCCACTCCTGCTCCAGTGATTCCTCCACCGATAATTAATAAATCAAGGGTACGGTCTTGTAACTTCTCAATCGCTCTTTGGCGTGTATCTTTAGAAAATTTCATGATTATTCCTCTCCTTCTTCCATCTCAACTTCATCTTGTGCAAAGACACGTGTCGCATGAACTGCTTTTTTCCAACCTTTGTATAATTGTTCTTTACGTGCATTATTCATTGATGGTGTAAATGTTTCGGCTGTTTCGTTCAATTTCTTAATTTCATCTAAATCTTTCCAGTATCCTACGGCTAAACCAGCTAAGAAGGCAGCACCTAGAGCAGTTGTCTCTAAGTTTTTAGCGCGAGCAATTTCTGTTCCGATAATATCTGATTGGAACTGCATTAAGTAATTATTCATTGCAGCCCCACCATCTACTTTTAATAAAGGTATTTTAATCCCTGTATCCATTTGCATGGTGTCAATAACGTCTCTCACTTGATACGCGATGGACTGTAGTGTTGCTTTAATAAAGTCTTCCTTCGTTGTCCCGCGTGTTAATCCAAAGACAGATCCGGTCGCATCTGAATCCCAGTAAGGCGCACCTAAACCTGTAAAGGCAGGAACAACATATACTTCATCATTATTGCTTGAGTTTCTTGCATAATCTTCAGACTCAACTGAATCGCTAAACATACGCATTCCGTCACGTAACCATTGAATGGCACTTCCGGCAATAAAGATTGACCCTTCAAGAGCATAATAGATTTTTCCGTTAATTCCATAACCAATTGTCGTTAATAAATTATTCTTAGATAATTCAAAATCCTCTCCAGTATTCATAATAATAAATGAACCTGTTCCATACGTGTTTTTGACCATTCCTGGTTCAAAAGCTAATTGACCAAATAAGGCTGCTTGTTGGTCCCCAGCCATACCACTAATAGGCACTTCTCCACCATAGAAGTGGAACGGTTTCGTTGTCCCGTATACTTCCGAGTTAGATTTCACTTCTGGTAGTAAGCTACGAGGAATATTTAACAACTCTAAAATCTCGTCATCCCACTCTAAATCCTTAATGTTATAAAGCATCGTTCTAGAAGCATTAGAGTAATCAGTGACGTGAGTCGCTCCATCTGTTAATTTCCAAACTAACCATGTATCAATTGTCCCGAATAATAATTCACCTCGCTCAGCCCGTTCTTGAGCGCCCTCAACATTATCTAAGATCCAACGAATTTTTGTCGCTGAGAAATACGCATCTACGATCAAACCTGTCTTTTGGTGAATCATATCTGCATGACCGTCTTGTTTCAATTGTTCAGCGATATCCGCTGTTTGTCTAGATTGCCAAACAATCGCGTTATAAATAGGTAATCCTGTCTTTTTATCCCAAATAACAGTCGTCTCACGTTGATTCGTAATTCCGATTGCACTAATATCTGATGGTTTAATACCGCTTTCAATAAATGCCCCCGCAATGACTGATTGAACTGAGTTCCAAATCTCATTCGCATTATGTTCAACCCAACCTGCTTTAGGAAATATTTGAGTAAACTCTTTTTGATAACTCGCTACTTTTCCGCCCTGTTTGTTAATTATCAGCGCTCGTGAACTCGTCGTACCTTGATCAATCGACAAAATATACTTTTCTTCCATCTTAATCCCCCTATTAATCTGTAAGCAATTATTATTTATGTTTAGAAATCGCTTTCTTTGTGATTATATTGTATCTCTTAAAGTTAATTTGTAACTATCGCGTTTTTTAGAATTATTTAAAAAAATGAGAGCGCTGTCCAAAAAAGATGAAACACTGGCTTCAAGAATTAAAGTCAGTGTTTCAAATAATAATTAATTTTCGCTATTAAATAATCTTTGAATGATGATTTCTAATTGTCTCATATCAAAGTGATTTGGCAAGCCTTTGAGGTAATAGTAGGGAACCGGATAATCTCTGTCATAAGCATTAGAGACAATTAAATTAAAGTATTTTCTTTTGTCATATATTTCCACACTTACTAAACGATTGACCTCAAGCCTTTGACGCATGACTGATAGTATCGGTAATTTTTCTGTTTCATCACCAATAAGGTCTAGCCCGATACTTATTGTCATAGGCATCTGGTAAACAACATAAGACAGCACTTCTGTTAAGGTCCATTCTGCCTCCTTATAAGCATCACCTAATTCTTTTTGGTCGTAGTGATAGATATTTGTGATGACATCCTCAAGTAAGGGGATCGCTAGGTCTTCATTTTCTAGATTCATGCCATGTTTAATGAGTGATCGATCTAACTCATAATCAATGCTACGTTCAATAATTGCACCTTTAAAGAAGTATAATCTCCCAAGTATTTGGTTTAATGAATACATTCCTTGTTCATTTAGATTTTCTTGGCTTGAAACCGTTGAGCGAATATATTGCAAGCCCGTTGTTGTCGCCTCACTAACTGGCCCACCGTAACCTAAACTTCTTTCCATGACAAATGCAGGTAGAATAGACATTGTTGTCATAAACATAAACTGACACATAGCCTCTTCCTCTTCACTTTCTAGGGCATAGCGACTTAAAAATACTAGCGTGTTCTGTCGAATTTGTTGATAGAAACGATGTGAATAATAAGGTTTCATCAACTCTTTTAAAGCGCTAAAATCCTTATATTTAACGCCCATTCTTTGACGCGTTATCATGAGCCATAAACCTATTTCTGCTTCTCTATCCGCAAAAGTATCCTGCCCCCAAAGCTGTTGAAAAGAACGAATCACTTGTTGACTTTCTTTTGATTGTGCTAATTTACTTAATCGTTTTTTAGGTTCGACTAGAGTATATAAACGAAAGTAAAAATAGCGAATCTGATGTTCAGGACCTCTAATACGCCCACTTCGAACGGCTAAATAAAATTCTTCTAGTAATACATTCAAAGAAACTAATTGACGGTGAAACGTCGCTTCACTAATGAGTAATTCTTGTGATAGCTTTTGAACCGTATACTCTTCGACTTTAAATAAATAGTCCAGAATCTGATATTTTAAAGAATAAGGTAAGAATAGTTGCACGATATCTTGCTTTGTAACATGTGGTCCCAAGTTTAATCCTAGGCGGTCATTGATGAGCTGAATACATAATGGAAAACCTTGTGAATCGGCTAATTCATTCAAATCTTCGACGTATTTTAATAAAGTCACTTTCGACAAGGCTGTTTGCGCCATTGCCTCTTTAATTTCGAGATCCGTCGAATGATTAATTAATGTAGATAATAGAACCCATAGGCCACGCTCACGTTTCTCAAATAAATCTTCAATTACCATCTAAAAACACCTCACTCATACGCTTTTGATAGCTCTTTAAGGCACAAGCATAAATACACTCACTCATTGAAAATTCTCCTCTATAAAAAAGTCGATCTTGAAAAGCCAGTGCTTCATCTGTCATTTGTGCATTTATCGAAATCGCGAGTAAATCAGCCAGAGTTAAAATATCACTTTGTGAATAAACTTGCGCTCCAATCAACTGTCCTGTTTCTTTCTTTGTGATGAGTTTAACCGTTATCTGAGATGGATTTTCTTTTGATAATTCTTTCTCAAGCATCGTTGTTTCAATTGGATAAAACAATGCAGCTTCTTGCTCTGTTAAGCCCACACTGACCATGTATAAGCCGAATAATTGACTTCCGGTCACTCGTAAAGATTGGGGCACGGTGCTTGTTTTTTGATAGAGATTCATCGCCGCAATTTTCCCGCTAAGATAGGCATGGTTCACTAATGGTAAATAATAATCTGTCTCTGTATAAGCATAAGGCGCTCGAATTAAATCCCCCACTGCAAACACATCAGCCATACTCGTCTGTAAATATTCATCCACTTCGATTGTTTTATCTAAATGGCAATGAACTTGATCTTCAATTAACTTTGTATTGGGACGGAAATTCACAGCGAGCATCACATGGTCTGTCAGTATTTCAATATCTTGTGATAATATAACGTTTAATTCTGTATCCTGTGAGTGAATGCTTTCGACATAATGTCCTTTAATCACGTTGATGCCACTTTCTTGTATTTTTTCCTCTAATAATTGAGTCATATCTGAGTCGAAATATTTGAAAGCCAGTTGATCAGAAGCTTCAACTATGGTCACATTTTTAGCAACTTGCTTGAAAGCATCCGCTGCTTCAAGACCAATTTGCCCTCCACCAGCAATGAGAATCCGTTCTGCCCCTTCAATTTCCTGTAAGGCCTTCTTACTCGCTTCTAACGTTTTCGTCGTTAACACTTGAGGATGATTTGAACCCAAAATACGTTCTGAAATTGGACTTGAGCCCATAGCCAAAATCAGCTTGTCATAGCGATAACTTTCATGTGTATTTTCATCTTCTACTAAGAGTGATTTATTTGCCAAATCAATATCTAATACTTCATTGTTTAGTAATAACTCAACCCCACTAGCTTCTAATTGTTCTTCGTTAATAAATGTTTTATCACTTAAATGTTTTAATTCTTCTTTTAACAATAAATTTAAACTACTGGGGATATGTCCAATATTTCCTTCTTTCTCAATGATGAGTACTCGTTTATTGGGATATAATTGCCTAGCTGTCAAGGCAGACGATACTCCAGCAAAGGATGAGCCAACGATAATTATTTCTGCATGATTCAAAGCTTACCACTCCCTTTTATATGTGTAACGTTTCCAATTTCGTTCTATCTTTTATAGTATAACAAAGCGAATTCCTCGAGTCACTTGTTCAAAGAAGATTAAGTGAATTCAGCTAGTCATAAAAATGGGAGGCTTCTAAAAGTTCGAATCTCCGCATAAAAAAGCCCAACCTAGTGGTAGTGCCACCACTAGGTTGGGTTCTTGATATGAGGACATTGTTGAACGCCTCAATCATTTCGATTATTTATCTTTATCCATGACGTATTTTAAATATTGTCCTGTAAAGCTGCCTTCAACTTCAGCCACTTCTTCAGGAGTTCCGGTAGCGATGACTTCTCCACCACGGATCCCCCCTTCAGGACCCATATCGATAATGTAGTCAGCTGTCTTAATAACATCTAAGTTATGCTCAATCACAACGACGGTATTACCTGCATCTACTAAGCGATTCAATACTGTAAGTAATTTCTTAATATCATGTGCGTGTAAACCAGTCGTTGGCTCATCTAAGATATAGAATGTATCTCCTGTTGAAACACGTTGTAGTTCAGAGGCAAGCTTCATTCTTTGTGCTTCACCACCAGATAAAGTTGTCGCTGATTGTCCCAATCGCACGTAACCTAAACCAACATCGACTAAGGTTTGGATTTTGCGTTTGATTTTCGGAATCGCATCAAAGTATACTAAAGCTTTATCAATCGTCATATCTAACACATCTGAAATTGATTTCCCTTTATATTTGATTTCAAGTGTTTCTGAATTATAGCGCGTTCCATGACAAACTTCACATGGAACATACACATCTGGAAGGAAATGCATCTCGATTTGCTTAATTCCGCCACCTTTACATGCTTCACATCGTCCGCCCTTAACGTTAAAACTAAAACGGCCTTTATCATATCCACGTATCTTCGCTTCATTTGTTTGAGCAAATAACCCGCGAATGTCATCGAATACACTAGTATATGTTGCAGGGTTACTTCTTGGTGTACGTCCAATTGGACTTTGATCAATATCAATGACTTTTTCAAGCCCTTCAAAGCCCTCTATGGATTCGAATTTACCTGGTCGTTCTTTTGTACTTGTTAAGCGTTTTGCTAATGCAATTTTTAAAATGCTGTTCACTAAACTACTTTTACCTGAACCAGACACTCCAGTAACACAAGTGAATCGCCCGATTGGGAAAGACGCTTCAACATTTTGCAGATTATTTTCTTCTGCTCCTTTGACTGTTACCCAACCTTTATCTTCATTGCGTCGAGTTTTAGGCACTTCAATTTTTTCTTTTCCAGATAGGTATTTACCTGTTAGAGAATTCTCATCAGCTTGAACTTCTTCAGGCGTTCCAATAGAAACAATTTCTCCGCCTAATTCACCGGCACCTGGCCCAATATCAATTAAGTAATCTGCAGCCATCATTGTTTCTTCATCATGTTCAACAACAACGAGCGTATTACCTAAATCACGCATTCTTTGTAATGATTGAATTAAACGAGCATTATCTCTCTGATGTAAACCAATTGAAGGTTCATCCAGGATATATAATACCCCACTTAAGTTCGAACCAATTTGTGTCGCTAGACGGATCCGTTGCGACTCTCCACCTGAGAGTGAACCTGCTACTCGACTCATTGTTAAATAATCCAGTCCCACTTCATTTAAGAAAGTCAATCGATCATCGATTTCCTTAATGATTGGATCGGCAATCATCGTATCAGTCACTGAGAAGTCAATAGTTTCAAAGTGTTTTTTAGCATCACCAATTGACATTGCTGTTACTTCGGCGATGTTTTTGTCTGATACACGAACGGATAAGGCTTCTTCATTTAAGCGAGTACCTTTACATGTTGGACACGTTAATTCATGCATATATTCTCGCATAACATCACGCGTGTAGTCAGAATTTGTGTCATTATAACGTCTTTGAACATTATTAAAGACACCTTCAAACGTATTCTCCGTCGTCTTCGTTTCGCCTCGCATTGTTTTGAATGTGAACGAAAAAGTTGCGTCCGGATCTCCGTATTTTAACACTTCTTGTTGTTCACTGGTTAAACCTTTATATGGAACATCCGTTGGAATATTATTTTGTTTTGAAAATTGATCGATCATTGATGGATAATAATTTGAACTAATTGGATTCCAAGGTGCAAAAACACCTTCTTCGATGCTTAAGCTATCATCCGGAATAATCAATTCTTCATCGACTGTTAAACGTGAGCCTAAACCATCACAACTTGGACAAGCACCAAATGGTGCGTTGAAAGAAAAAAGTCTAGGTTCTAATTCATCGATGGAGAAATCACAAAACGGACAAGCAAAATGTTCATTAAAGTACATTTCTTCTTCCCCGATAACATCAATAACCATGTAACCTTCAGAGAATAAAAGTGCTTGTTCAACTGAATCAAATAAACGTGATCTCACGCCATCTTTAATAGCTATACGGTCAACAACCACTTCAATCGTATGTTTTTTATTCTTTTCTAATTCGGGAACCTCTGATACATCATAGATTTCCCCATCAACACGCACACGGATATAGCCATCCTTGCTTATTCTTTCTAATAATTTCTTGTGTTGTCCCCGTTTGTCACGCACAGCAGGTGATAGAATTTGGATACGTGTTCTGTCTGGTAATTCTAAGATTCGATCTACCATTTGCTCTGGGCTTTGTCGTTCGATTGGAATATCGTGATTTGGACAATAAGGTGTCCCCACTCGAGCATATAGAAGTCTTAAGTAGTCGTTAATTTCTGTTGCTGTTCCGACAGTAGAACGTGGATTTTGACTGGTTGTTTTTTGGTCAATTGAGATTGCTGGGCTCAAACCTTCAATAGAATCTACATCTGGTTTATCCATTTGTCCTAAAAACTGTCTAGCATATGCAGATAAACTTTCTACATATCGTCTTTGTCCTTCGGCATATAAGGTATCAAAAGCTAACGAGCTTTTTCCTGAACCAGATAAACCAGTCATAACCACTAATTTATCTCTAGGAATTTCTACATCGAGATTCTTTAAGTTATGTGTTCTTGCGCCTTTTACGATTATATTTTTTTGAGCCATATATAACTTTCTCTCCTCAATAATGTTGTATTTACCTTTTGTAAGTATAACACAAAACTCAAACATTTGTTCGTAAAAAGATTGCAAATAGAAATGAAAAACACACCTCCGAAGAGGTGTGTTATAAATCTCTATGATAGTTTAAAAATTATTGAGCTGCTTCTTCCCACTCAGTAACTTCACCTAAGAAGATCGAACGAATTGTTTCTAATGATAAATCTTCTACTGTACTTTCTGGGTGAACTACAACAGAAATTCCATCAAGAGCGATGTTTGTTTGGTTTAATGCTGCAGCTTCATCTTCTGTTAATTCACGAGAAGACATACCTAAGTCAGCAGCTCCACCAGTTGCAGCTTGGATACCAGCAGATGAACCATTTGAAGTAATGTTAATAGTTACGTCTGGGTTTAAAGCCATGTATTCTTCAGCTAAAACTTCCATAACTGGAGTTACTGATGTAGATCCAACAACTTCAATAGTTCCTTCTAAGCCAGCAGCTTCGTATGAAGGTAATGAAGCAACAACTGATCCTGATTCTTCTTCAGTTGATTCTTCTTCTGTAGCTGACTCTTCTTCAGTTGTTTCTTCTGATGAAGCTTCTTCTTCTGTAGTTTCTTCTTCAGACGCAGCTTCTTCAGCTCCAGCAGACTCTTCGCCTTCAGCTGGCTCTTCAGTTGTTTCTTCTGATGCTGATTCTTCAGTTGTTTCTTCAGATGAAGCTTCTTCAGATGATTCTTCACCTTCAGCAGATGCAGAAGCGTCTACAGCGATGTATCCTTCTTCTTCAACGATTGTTTGTCCTTCTTGAGAGTGGATGAATGTTAAGAAGTCAGCTGATAAGTCAGATTGATCTTCTCCCCATGCCACTACGAATGGACGAGCGATTGGGTAATCTCCAGCGTTAATTGCTTCTGGAGTAGCTTCTGCTCCATCAACAGTAACAGCTTTAACTGTATCATTTAATGAACCTAATGAGATATATCCGATTGCATTTGGATCTCCAGCAACAGTTTGCATAACTCCGTTAGTACCGTTTTGGATTGCAGCTGATGTAGTAGTCATGTCATCTTCGTTTTCGTCAACAACACCAACGATTTCTACGAATGCTCCACGTGTTCCTGATCCATCTTCACGAGAAACAACGTTAATTGTTCCCTCTTGTGCGAATGCTGGTACAACTGATGATAATACTAATCCTGCAGTTGCTAATAATGGTAAAGCTTTTAATGTTTTTTTCATTAATGTACATCTCCTTTTGATTTCTAATGTTTCAACGACATCTAATCACTCGTCTGATAGTCAAACCATCAGCACACCTCTATTATAACAAGCGATTGTAAATTTAATGTAAATCTATTGTAAATTTTATGTTAAGACTCTCTGTTCTCCTTAACGATTACTTTAATAAAATAAAATCCCCTCTTTATTAAGCCTTAACTTAATGAAGAGGGGATGGGTATGCCATTAGTTTAATTCTACGATGTCTCCTGAGTGTAAGTACACAATTCTTTCGCAAATATTAGTCACATAATCTCCGATACGTTCTAAGTTATTTGCAACACCAATATAGTTAATACCTCCGATAATTACTTCAGTATCAAATTCCATTGTTTGTGCAGCAATTCCATAAATTTGTTGTTGTAGAGCATCTAACTCATTATCACGGTCAGCAATCTTACGTGCTGCTCTAACATCACCCTTAACAAATGCTTGAATGACATCAGTAATCATCTCTTGAGCAAGCTCACCCATTTGTTTAACAATATCATCTAGGCGCTCGATTTTTTCTTCGTCAGGATTACGACGAATGACAGTCTTAGCAACAGATGTTGCATGGTCAGCGATACGTTCTACATCTGAATTTGCAGAAAATACTGTAAAGATTTTTCTTAAATCTCCAGTCACTGGTTGTTGTAATGCTATTAGAAGGTATGCATCTCTTTCGATTTCAACACTTAAAGCATTAATTCTTAGGTCATCAGCAATTACTTCGTGCGCTAATTCATTATCATTTTCGTCAAACGCTTTAATCGCTTTATGTAATGACTCATTAGCGAAGTTACTTAACATAATTAATTTATCCAAAAATTTTTCTAATTCTTCTTGAAATGCTTCTCTCACTGTTTTTCCTCCTAGAAAATATACGTATTAGTTTAAATAAAATTAACCGAAGCGACCTGAAATATAATCGTCAGTGCGTTGTTCTGACGGGTTAATGAAGATTTTCTCAGTATCATCAAATTCAATGACTTCCCCAGTTAAGAAGAATGCTGTTTTATCAGAAATACGTGCAGCTTGTTGCATATTATGAGTAACAATAACAACCGTATATTTCTCTTTTAATTCAGAAATAAGTTCTTCAATTTTCCCAGTAGAAATTGGGTCAAGTGCAGAAGTTGGCTCATCCATAAGTAATACTTCTGGATCGTTAGCAATCGCACGTGCAATACAAATTCTTTGTTGTTGTCCAC
Organism: Ruoffia sp. FAM 26254; assembly: GCF_045528545.1. Classification (NCBI taxonomy): domain Bacteria; kingdom Bacillati; phylum Bacillota; class Bacilli; order Lactobacillales; family Aerococcaceae; genus Ruoffia; species Ruoffia sp. FAM 26254. The sequence continues at coordinate 46,052 of NZ_JBGQQY010000005.1, read as the reverse complement.
CAGAAATTGCTGTTGCATTTTTATCTAATTTATCTTTTACTTCATCCCAAATTGCTGCTGCTCGTAAACTTTCTTCAACAATTTGGTCAAGTTGAGTTTTATCTTTAATCCCGTGAGTTCTAGGTCCATAAGCAATGTTGTCATAAATACTTTTTGGGAATGGGTTTGGATGTTGGAACACCATACCAACTTTTTTGCGTAATAAATTAGCGTCATAGCCTTTTTCGTAGATATTTTGACCATCTAAAGAAATTAATCCATCCACACGAGCATATGATACTAAATCTTGCATACGATTTAATGTTTTGATAAATGTTGATTTACCACAACCTGAAGGTCCGATAAATGCTGTAACTACTTTCTCTTCAATATCCATATTAATATTTTTTAACGCTTGAAAATCACCGTAATAAAAGTCTAAGTCTTTAATTTTAAATTTTGTGTTAGCCATATTTTTTATTTCCCTCCAGAGCCTAGTCGATTACCAATTAAATTTGATAAGCCGTTAATGAATAGAACAATTAATATTAGAATCGATGCAACAGCATATGACTCATCTACGTGAAGTCCTTCTTGAGATAACATATACATGTGAACCGCAAGAGTACGACCTGAATCTCCTAGTGATGATATCATACTTGATGATGATCCTAAAGTATAGATAAATGCTGCTGACTCACCGACAATACGTCCAATTGCTAAGATAACTCCGGAAAGAATACCTGGCATCGCAACTGGCAGAACGACAGTAAAGATTGTTCTTAATCTTCCTGCTCCTAAACCATAACTACCCATACGTAAAGAATCATTGACCGAACGCAATGCTTCTTCAGTAGATGAGATGATGATTGGTAAAATCATAATTGTTACCGTTAAAATACCCGCAAAGTGAGAATATCCCCACTCAAACTGATATACGAATAAAAGCATACCAAACAGTCCGTAAACAATTGATGGAACTGCCGCTAATGTATCAGTTGCTAAACGAATAATTGGTAAGAATTTACTTTTTTGATCAGCGTATTCTACTAAGTAGAACCCAGTAAAGATTCCTACTGGACCTGCAATGAGTAATGATGCACCAATAATAATTAATGTTGAAATAATTGACGGCATCATAGACACATTATCAGTCGTATAATCCCATTCAAACATTGATGCAGATAAATGAGGTATTCCATTATAGAAGATATAACCTACAATGAAAAGTAACATACCTAATGTAAATAAACCTGCTGCCCATACTAATATTTTAAAAAAGCTGATTTTTTTAGTCATTAGTCGTTCCCTCCTCTGTTTTTAACGAACATGAAAGTAGTATTTAGGAGGATAATAAAGATAAATAATACAACCGCTGTAGCAATTAACGCTTCTCTATGGCGACCACTTGCATAACCCATCTCCAGAACAATATTCGTCGTTAACGTACGAACACCTTGGTTTAAATCGTTAGGGATTGCTGGTTGGTTACCAGTTACAAGAATAACAGCCATTGTCTCACCAATCGCACGACCAATACCTAAGATAATCGCAGATAAGATACCTGATTTTGCAGCAGGTAATATAACGCGCATAACTGAACGGTCATGATCAGCACCTAAACCAACACTCGCTGAGTAGTATTCTTTAGGAACAGCACGTAAAGATGCCTCAGACAAACCAATAATAGTAGGTAAAATCATAATACCTAACAATGTAGAAGCCGTTACAATATTCATCCCTGTTCCACCCATTAAATCACGGAAGAATGGCACAAATAATCTTAATGCAAAATAACCGTATACAATAGATGGAATTGATGCCATTAAGTTAATTGCAGGCTTTACAAATTTATATAACCAGTCAGGACAGTAGAATGCCATAAAGATAGAAGAAAGAACACCGATTGGAACCCCAATAATAATTGCTCCTGCTGTAACAACAAGTGACCCAACAATCATTGGTAAGATACCAAATGAAGGTTTGGAAGCAGTTGGACGCCATACCTCGTTAAAAATAAAGTTACCAATTCCTTCTTCAAGTATAAAAGGTACTCCACCTTCAAAAATGAAGTAGAATATTAAAATAATCGAAAGAATCGATAATGACGCACACACTATGAAAACATATTTCATAAATGTTTCAGTAAAATTAGACTGCATACAGAATCTCCTTTAAAAAAATAAGTTACATTACAATTAAGTACCGTAATAGAATACTTGCGTCTTCATTTTACAACTCAATTGTAAATTTTGTGTAAATATTTATAAAGCGGTTTATTATAGTCATTGTAAAGACGGGAACTCGGGAAAAATTGCAACAATAAAAAAACACTTTATATCATCAAGTATTGTTACAACCGAATTACACAAATGAATCTATATATATTTTTCTGCATATAATTTCTATGATTAAAAATATATAGATTGCATAGGTGAGACTCATACTTTTTCGCTTTATTAAATGCTTTTTTAATATAACTTTTAGCTTGACTCAATGGGAAATAAATTATTCTAAAGGGAGTTTGATATGGAATGTGGTACCAATTCCCACCTCACTTTCAACATGAATGGTTCCGTTCATGTTCATAATTAAGTTACGTACAATTGATAAACCAAGCCCGGTTCCACCTGAATTTCGACTTCGCCCTTTATCTACTCGATAGAAGCGTTCAAAAATTCGTTCTTGGTCTGCTTTTGGAATTCCAATTCCTTTATCTGAAACAGAAAAATGTACAGAATTATTAACTTGTTCAATATTAATTTTTACCTCACTATCGACATCTGAATAATTAATGGCATTATCAATCAGATTTGTAAAAATTTGTTCAATACGATGTTGATCTGCCTTCATCATCACAGGTCTCTCAGCATCAACTGAAATACTAATATGTTTCCTATCAGCCTGTTTGTAGAAGAACTGAATTAGATTATTCACGGTCTCTACAACTTCAAACGGCTTAACAACCATAGGTTCACTTTTCTTCTCAACACGAGACAATTCTAAAATATCACTAATAATCGTCTCTAACCGATTACTTTCATTTGCAATGATTGTAATAAATTTCTCCGCTAACTCTGGTTGCTTTAAAGCACCATCTAAAAGTGTCTCAGCAAAACCTTTGATTGCTGTCACTGGTGTTCTTAACTCATGTGAAGCATTCGCAACAAACTCTGTTCGAACTGTTTCTAAGCGTCTTACTTGTGTAATGTCATACAACAAGACAAGAATCGATTCAATCTCATCAGGTGATTTCCCGTAAGGAATAATATTCACATCTATAAATTTAGACGTCGGAATATATAGTTCGATGTGATTGCTTAATGGCTGATGCGTCTTAAGTGCTTCATTAATCATATCTACCAGTACATAACTCTTAATTACTGCCTGGAAAGATCTTTGCGTTGTATGTATATCTATATTTAATAATTGCATCGCTTCAGAATTAATTAATTCGATTTTTCCAGAATTACTTATTAAAACTACACCCAAGTTTAAATGTCCCATTAATAAGGATAGTCGTTGCTCACTAGCATTTAAATCACCACGTTTGGTTTTTAACTCTTGTTTTAATGTCGAAATATTTGTACCTAAATTATCGATAACGGGTAAATTACCTCGTATATATTCAAATTGGTACTGATCATCTTCTACATGTTCAACCGCTAAATTGATGGCTTCGATTGGTTTTGTAACAAAGTTGATTATATGTCTATACACCAAGTATATTAGAAGTAAGATTAGGAAAATAATGACTGCCATCCACAAATAAAAGTCATCTAACTGATCTTGAAACAACGACTTGTTATAGTACTTTACTAACTGATACGTCCCATCATTTGCTTCGATTGGCGTGTAAACAACATAACCATTTAGATATACCTTGCTCGACACTTTATCTTTTGGAAAGTCTTTTAACTGTTGTCGAACCGTTTGTAGTCGGGTTCTTTCAGCAAAATCATTCCAAATAACTTCGCCATCTTTCAGTACAATTGATTCTGCGCTATCTGTACGCTTGAATGGTTCAATTTTTAACTCGACTTCTGAAAAGTTCTCAGCATTCACTCCTAAATCTTCTAGAAATTCTGCTTGAATCTCAGCTCGTGTCTCCAAAGGCTGTAATATTGAACGATGAATAAGTTGTCTCACAAAATACCCAGAGATACTGATTCCAATTACTACGCACACAATTAAAATAATTCGGGAATTGCGTTTATGTAATCTCTGGTTAAAAATCATTCTTTTGGCACCACGAATTTATACCCAAATCCTCGCACGGTTTTGATATATTCAGGATTTTTCGTATCCTTTTCGATTTTTTCTCGTAAATGACTAATATGAACATCGACAATTCGTGTCTCACCCGCATAATCAAAGCGCCAAATACTATTTAATAATTGTTCACGACTTAAGATACGACCTTTACGAACAGCCATATAAACTAATAACTCAAATTCTTTAGGTGTCACTTCAATTTTATCGCCGTGAACGACAACTTCATATCGATCAGCGTAAATTTCAATATCACCTAATTTAATCACTGAATCTGATTCATCTTGTAATAAGTAACGATCTTCTTCGTAGTCATTATAATTATCTTCTAATTCACGTAACTCAGCATCAACTGCTTCTTGATGAGCTTGTTCACTGTCTTTTTCTGACATATGTTTTGCTTCAGTTCTTCTCAAGATTGCTTTTATTCTTGCCGTTACTTCTCTAGGACTAAATGGCTTAGTCATATAATCATCTGCACCAAGCTCTAAGCCGATTACCTTATCGTACTCGTCATCTTTAGCAGTTAACATCAGAATCGGTGTATCTATATCCTCTTGTCTTACCCGACGGCAAATATCCATACCATCCATTCCTGGTAACATCACATCTAATATAATAAAGTCGTATTCATTCGTCTTTATCATCTTATATCCACTTTCACCATTATTGGCGGTGTCAACGGTATATCCGGCTTCTTTTAAGTTGTATTCTAATAATGTTAAGATTGCAATCTCATCATCAACAACTAGAATATGTTTCATAATTATCCTCCAGTTCATACCTATATACTATAATAATGCTCGTGTCTCCTATCTTATCAAAGTATCAAACCATTTTGTACAGGAAACTCTACATCATTTTTTATTATAACATTCTTTTAATATTCATTCTGTGTATATATTGTACCTTATCCATTAAAAAAAACTCAAAGGTTACGTAAGCTCTTGCTTTAATAATCTTTGAGTTTTCATATGACTATTTAAAATTTTAAAAATCGTTTAATCGACCGCCTTGCTCCGATAACACCTAATAAAATTCCTATAATGACTAAACCACCCGCAACATAATAAATAAATGGTGTGGTTGGTGTAAAGGCAATGACTTCTACTCCTGTAATCTCAACGGTGGCACTTTGCATCCCTTCATAAGCTCCGTAAAGTAAGACACTGGCAAAGATCGAACTAATTAAACCTATAAAGGCTCCTTCATAAGCAAATGGTGCGCGGATATAGCTATTTTGTGCCCCAACTAAGCGCATAATTTCAATTTCAGTTTGCCGTGCGTAGATGGTTAACTTGATTGTATTCGATATTAGCGCTACTGCAATTACAACGAGAACGGCTGCAATTAATGCAAACACAACTCTGACAATTTCAAGGGTGCTCAATAAGTTTTGCGTATCAATTTCACCATAAGTGACATCCACAGCGTAAGGTAATTCACTAATTTGCTCTGTGACAGCGTCTAAATATTCTGTATCTTCAACAGATACAACAAACACATTAAATAATGGGTTCGCATCATCACTAAATAGAGCAAACTCTTCCCCGACCCGGTCGATTAAGTCCTCTAGTTCTTCTTCTCTTGTTCGATACGTTATATCAGACACATACTCTATCTCTTCGATGGCTTGGTGTAAGTCCGCTTCATCTTGTTCATCTGCAGCTAGGTCGATGTGAGCTCGAATTTGAACGCCTTCTTCGATATCTTGAGTTATATTATCAACGTTACTCAAGAGCATAATTAATCCACCCACCATTAAGAGTGTGACTGTCATTGTTAAGATAGAGGCAGCAGTCATCCAACCATTACGAAATAAATTACGGAAACCATTACGGAGTTGTCTGAAGAAATTTCTAATGCTTTTCATTATATTCCCCCTCATACTCATCACGAACGAGATTGCCTTTTTCTAAACGAATTAAGCGGTGCTTAAATTCATTAACCAAATGGTCATTATGTGTTCCCATGAGAACAGTGGTTCCATTCTGGTTAATGCGTTCGAGTAATCTAAATATCTCAATTGCATTCTCAGGGTCCAAGTTTCCGGTTGGCTCATCGGCAACGAGAATACGTGGGTGATTAACAATCGCACGTGCAATCGATACTCGCTGTTGCTCCCCACCTGATAACTCTTTTGGATATTGGTTTACTTTTGTTCTTAACCCAACGAGTTCCATAACTTCTTTAACTCGCTTTTTAATTTCTTTACGACTTTTCCCTGTTACTTCCATCGCATAGGCGACATTTTCATACGCCGTTAGGGATGGAAGGAGTTTAAAGTCTTGGAAGATGACCCCGACTTGTCTTCTTAACATAGGGACATCTTTTGGTTTTAATCTATTTAAGTGATATTTTCCTACGACGACTTTTCCTTGCGTTTGTATTTCTTCACGGTAAAGAATTTTCATTAATGTCGATTTACCGGACCCACTCGGTCCAACGAGGTAGGCAAACTCGCCTTGTTCGATTCGTAGATTAATGTCGTTCAATGCAACAACACCATTCTCATATCGTTTCGATACGTTTGTTAATTGAATCATGTCCTTATCCTCACTTTCAAAATATTCTGTCCCATTGTATATGAAATATGTATCACAGTGATAACAAACTGCTAACTATTAGATTATTCAATGGACCATTTTAGATAGGCATCAATAAAATCATCTAAATCCCCGTCCATGACTTTATCGGTATTTCCAACTTCATAATTTGTACGGTGGTCTTTAACCATTGAGTAGGGATGGAAGACGTATGATCTAATTTGTGAGCCCCAGCCAATCTCTTTTTGATCCCCTTTAATTTCAGCTAGTTCTTTTGCTTTTTGTTCAACTTCAAGTTGGTGCAGTTTCGACTTTAATAGTTTCATCGCTTGTTCACGGTTTTGAAGTTGTGATCTTTGAGCCTGACTTTGAGTCACCACTCCAGTTGGAATATGAGTAATACGTACAGCAGAATCCGTCTTGTTAACATGTTGTCCACCGGCACCACTTGCACGATATGTATCAATTCGAATATCATCTGGATTGATATTTATTTCAACTGATTGGTCAATCAAAGGCATTACCTCTATAGAAGCAAAAGAAGTATGACGACGTGCATTTGAATCAAAAGGCGAGATACGAACTAAACGGTGGACTCCTTTTTCTGATTTAAGTAAGCCATAAGCATTATGTCCTTTAATCTCTAAGACGACACTTTTTATACCCGCTTCGTCTCCAACTTGATAATCTAAGACTTCAACGCTGAAACCTTTATGATCTGCATATCTTTGGTACATACGAAGGAGCATACTTCCCCAATCCTGGGACTCAGTTCCTCCAGCACCGGGATGAATTTCAAGAATAGCGTCATTTTTATCATATTCACCAGAGAGTAGTAGCATTATTTCATAACTATCTATGGCTTTAGAAAGAGCTTCAGTTAATTCCTCAGCTTCTTGATACATCTCTTCATCTTTCGTTTCATTATATAATTCAAGTGCCATCGTCAACTCTTCAACTTGGTCTTCAAGTGAGCTAATGGTTTGGTATGTTTCTTTACTACTGTTTAACTCTTGGATGACTTCTTGAGCTACCTCATTATCATCCCAAAAATCTGGTTGACTCATTTGATATTCATAATCTGCAATATCCGCTTCTAATGCGTCTAAGTCAAAGAGACCCCCTAAAGCTATCCATCTTTTCTTGAGCAATTTCGACAAATTGTGTCATTTCATAAAGTTCCATCGTTCTATTCACTCCATCTAATTAAATTCCTTTGTAGTATAGCACCATAATAATCTTTCGTAAAAGAAAAACCGGCAGTGATAATTCCCCTGCCGGCTAACTTATTCAAAAATTAGTTTGTTCCACCTGGTTTATTCACTTGCTCACGTTCAACATTTTGTCTTACTTGAGCTTTCATAATAAAGCGAGTGACATCATATTCAATCGCGGCAACCATTTCTTCAAAGCGGTCAAATCCTTCTGTTTGGTATTCAGTTAATGGATTCGTTTGAGCATATGCTCTTAGTCCTACACCTTGACGTAAATGATCCATCATATCAATATGATCTGTCCATTTAGAGTCAACAACACGTAAGATAATTACTTTCTCAAACTCAGCAATTTGTTCTGGTCCATTAAGTTGAGAGATTTTTTCACTATATACTTCTTCAGCTTTTTCATATAAGAAGTTTACTAATTCCTTTTTATTTTTACCTTGTAAGTCTGATAACTCTAAAGTTTCTGGATTTACAATCGCTGAATGTGCGAAGTCTAGTAAAGATTCTAATTTCCAATCTTTTTTCTCACCTTCGGTTGCATAAGCAACTTGGCGTTCTATGGTACGTTTGATCATTGCTTTGACATAATCTGTTAATGGTTCACCTGCATCAATCACTTCGTGACGTTGTCCATAGATAACTTCACGTTGTTCACGCATAACTTCGTCATATTCAAGAACATTTTTACGTGTATCATAGTTATTACCTTCTACACGTTTTTGAGCTGATTCAACTTGACGAGTTAACATGCGGCTTTGAATTGCTACATCGTTCTCATCTTCGTCTTCGTTTAATTTCTCCCAGAGTCCTTTAATACGGTCTGAACCGAAACGACGCATTAAATCATCTTCTAATGATAAGTAGAATTGTGATGCACCTGGGTCACCTTGACGACCCGAACGACCACGTAATTGATCATCGATACGACGTGACTCATGACGTTCTGTACCGATTACACATAAACCACCTAACTCCTTCACTCCGCTACCTAGTTTAATATCGGTACCACGACCAGCCATGTTGGTTGCAATTGTAACTGCGCCGCGTTGACCAGCTTGCATAATAATTTCTGCTTCTTTGAAGTGGTTTTTCGCATTTAATACTTCATGCGGTACACCTTTTCTAGTTAAAAGTTGTGATAAATATTCTGATGTTTCTACCGCAACCGTACCAACTAGAATTGGTTGGCCTTTTTCGTGACGGCGAATAATTTCATCCGCTACTGCGTTAAATTTCGAGCGTAGGTTCGGGAATAATAGATCCGCTGCGTCATCACGAATCACTGGACGGTTTGTTGGGATTTGAATAACACTCATCGCATAAATTTCACGGAACTCATCTTCTTCCGTCTTAGCTGTACCAGTCATCCCAGCTAATTTGTTGTACATACGGAAGTAGTTTTGGAACGTTACTGTCGCCATAGTCTTAGACTCATCTTCAATGTCTACGCCTTCTTTCGCTTCAATCGCTTGGTGTAGTCCATCTGAGTAACGACGTCCTTCCATGATACGTCCGGTAAAGCCGTCAACGATTTTTACTTTTCCTTCGTCAACTACATAGTCAATATCGACTAACATAATGTAGTTGGCACGTAAGGCTTGGTCAATATGGTGAACAAGTGCAGTATTATCTACGTTATATAAGTTTTCTAAACGGAATACTTTCTCTGCTTTATCCACTCCGCCGTCTGTTAAGTTGATTGATTTTGATGTTAGATCAATTGTATAATCTTCATCTTCTTTTAACCCTTTAACAAAGTAATCGGCACGCGTATATAAAGCTGTTGATTTACCAGCTTGCCCAGAGATAATTAAAGGAGTTCTTGCCTCATCAATTAAGATTGAGTCAACCTCATCGACAATCGCGTAATAAAGTGGTCTTTGAACCATTTGGTGTTTGTAAACAACCATATTATCACGTAAGTAGTCAAAGCCTAGTTCGTTATTTGTACTATAAGTAATATCTGAGTTATAAGCTTCACGTTTTTCACTTGGGTTCATTGAGTTTAAGTTCAAGCCAACTGTTAGGCCTAAGAAGCGGTACACTTCTCCCATTTCTTTCGAGTCACGAGTTGCTAAGTAATCGTTCACTGTTACAACGTGAACACCTTTATCAGCTAACGCGTTTAAGTAAACTGGCATTGTTTCAGTTAACGTCTTACCTTCACCAGTCTTCATCTCAGCAATATTACCTTCATGGAGAATAATTCCACCTTGGATTTGAACTTTATATGGGAATAATCCAAGTACACGACGAGCTGCTTCTCTTACAACAGCGAATGCTTCAGGTAAAATGTCCTCTAAAGTCTCTTTGTTAGCGAGACGGTTTTTAAATTCAGTAGTCATGTTACGGAGTTGTTCATCAGTCATTTCACGGTAAGTAGGCTCCATAGCCATAACTTCGTCAGCGATTTTACTTGTTCTGCGTAATTCGCCTTTATCATTTTCAATTAAATTTTTAAGAAAATTAGCCATCAATACTGCTCCTTTTATTCATTATCTATGTCATGTAAGACCTTGATTCAGTCTGAATCGGCCAATAGTTAAACACACTTCCCTATTCTAACATGAATATCGAAAAATGAAAATATCAAATAGCATTCATAAGCACTCTTATCAAGAATTTCAGGGGTTTTTCTCATTGTCTTTAAAGTAATTTTTAATTCTTTGTAATTTCTTAAAATATATCAACAAAAAAGGCAAAGGACACATTGTCCCTTGCCTTTTAATATCTTTATAATGCTGTCATTAGAGTGATGAGGTTTCTATTAAGCCGTAACGACCATCTTTACGACGGTAAACAATTGAAATTTCCATTGTTTCAGCATCTGTATAAATAAAGAAGTCATGACCTAGCATGTTCATTTGTAGAACTGCTTCTTCGCTGTCCATTGGTTTTAAATCTACTCGTTTAGAACGAACGATTTCTAATTCTGGGTCTTCAGAAACTGGCTCCGCTGGAGCAGATGTATCTGGGTATAAGCCTTCGAAACCACGTTCTCTTGACTTACGGTTAATTTTTGTTTTGTATTTTCTTACTTGTCGTTCTAATTTATCCACGACAAAGTCAATACTTTTATATAAATCTTCACTTGTCTCTTCTGCACGAAGAACTAAGAATGGTAATGGAATTGTTACTTCAGCTTTTGCAGTTTTATCAGAATATACTTTTAAATTTACATAAGCAGTTGCGTCCGGAACGTCTGTAAAGAAACGTTCTAATTTTTGAACTTTTTTCTCTGCATAATCGCGAATTGCTTGTGTAACCTCGATATTTTCTCCACGTACATTATAGTTAAACATACTAATCCCTCTTTTCCAATATTTTCTAATACTATGAATTAATTAAACTCAAAGTTAATATGGAATAAATGCAAGTCTCTATTATTCACTCAACTTTACCTCTCACTTAACATTTGATTCTAAAGAATAAATAGTGATTAGGAAAAAAAGTAGTTATCTACCACTTTTATTTATTATATCATAGATCCAGTATATTGAAAACGTAAACACTCTCTAGATTTCGTATTAATTACGAAACTGTTGTCTTAAAGTATCACCGGTCGAAATCCCAAGAAATTCATCATTTTCTTGAATGATATAATCCCCAGTGAACTCCACGTGAAACTGCTCCGTATTTTCTTTGCGAATGGCGATAATATTCGTACCGTATTTTTCACGGAAATTCATTTGGCTTATTTTCTTACCAATCCACTTGTCTTTTACTGGGAAAATACTGATATTGTTACGGTTATCAAGTCCAATTAATTCATGGACCGTTGGGTTACTTAATTCACGTGCAATTCGAACACCCATCTCTACTTCTGGTAATATGACACCGTCCGCACCAACTTTTAGTAAGACATCTCGGTAATCCGCATTTTTAGATTTGACGATAATTTTTTCGATGCCTAATTTTTGTAGATGGAGAATAGCTAGGATAGTGTCTTCTAATCTTTGTGATGTTGCAACAACTGCGATATCACAGTCACCAACACCGGCATCTTTCAGTTGATCAATCTTTGTAAAATCACCTTGAAGGCATTGAGCTACTTCATCAATAATCTCTTCAACATGATCCATATTTTTGTCCATCCCAATAACATCAATATTTTCTTTAGTTAAAGTACGCGCTAGTGATGTTCCAAATAAACCTAAGCCTAACACGGCAATTGTTTTTCTTCTCATAATTTCTCCTTTTATCCTACCATAATATTCATTTCTGGATAATGCACTTTAGATTCTTTCTTTGGTCCGCCTAATGACCAAAAGAAAGTCATTAATCCGACACGTCCAACAAACATTAATAACATCATGACAAATTTGCCTATAACTGTTAAATCTGGTGTCAAACCAAGTGACAAACCAACCGTTCCAAAACACGACATGACTTCCATTAAGATATACTCCATTCCAAAACCATGCGGAATCTCTTCGGTTATAAAGAGAATCATTGAACTCGATATTAGCATAATGATACCCACGAAGATAATGAAGAACGCGCGTTTAACGTTGTCATAAGAGATATGTCTCGAGAAGACATTAATTTCTTCCCCTTTAAACATTCGGTACATAAACATAACAACCAGCCCGATTGTTGACACTTTCACTCCCCCAGCGGTTGAGCCAGAAGATCCACCGATAAACATTAATATGAAGGTCATAAATAAACCTGCATGAGAAACGTCCATGTAATCAACATTCGCGTACCCTGCTGTTCTTGGGGTGACCGCCATGAAGATAATATTGGCTAATTGATCGCCAAGAGAAAGGTGATTGAATGTCCCATAGCGCCATTCTGATAAACCAATAAATATTATACTGATTGTCAGAATAATCCCCGTCAAAATTAGGGTGAATTTAGAATAACGAGTCAGTTTTTTATTCTTCGGAAAAGAGATAATATCCATCCAAACAATAAAACCTAAACCACCCGAAAATATTAAACTCGCGATTATTAAAAGGATATAAGAGTTATCTTGAAAGCCGATTAAACTATCTCCAAATAAATCAAATCCTGCATTATTAAAGGCTGAAATACTATGAAAGATTGAATAAAAAAAGCCGGTACTTAACCCGAGTCTTGGGATTAAAACAAAACTTAACGCTAAAGCCCCCAGTGCTTGAATAGTTAAAGACACTTTCACGATACTTTTTACGATATCTTGCATCCCATAACTTGAAGATAAATTCAGTGTTTCTAGAACTAGATTTCGTTGTTTAAGATTAACTTTTGCACCGAGTATAGTGAAAAAAAGCATCCAAATCGTTAAGAATCCAAGCCCTCCAATTTGAATTAAGGTAATAATAATGGTTTGGCCAAAGGGACTCCAATGTTCTGCTGTATTCAAAGTGACTTGACCGGTCACACAAATAGCAGATGTAGCTGTAAATATCGCATCAACGCCATTCGTCCAATTACCTGCTTGTGAAGACACTGGTAACATGAGCAAAAACCCACCAATTAGGATAAGTGACAAATATATACAGACTACAATTTGCGGAATAGTTAATTTATCTATGATTCGATTTTTCATTTTTTCTTACAACTCACTCCTTTCTGCTTTGACTCATACTTTTGATCATCCAAAGAATGTAGTCAATGATGTAGGCTACAAGGACTGAAACCGGGTGAATCCATTCTTGCATTTGAATCGCTAAGTAGATTGTTCCAATGACAAGCGCAAATGATAGGACAGTATAAAGAATGTATAGTCCCATATTGAATGATTTTTTATCAGATACATAATTTAAATACTTGTACATGAATGTTCTTCGTATGAAAATAAAGAACCAACCATATAACCAACCTAAGCCATATGACCATTCAAATATGCATAATATTGCCGTGATTATTATAATAAAAACAGCAAGTGTCCGCCTATTCAATCTGTATTCACCATTTTCTTTTTATAATGAGCCTATACTAGCATACCCTTATTTAAAACACAATTAAAAGCCTTGTTATTACTCGCTCAATTGGTCTCTAGCAACACTAACGCTTATTAACCGGATTATTCTATCACGTTCTTCATAAAATTGATACAAAATTTTTTTAGCATGAATAAGCGTGGCTCCAGTCGTATAAATATCATCAAAAATTAACCAGTTTTCTTTTGACAAGTCTAGTGCCTCTTCTTTAATTTTAAAGGTGTTATTTAGATTTAATCTTTCTTTTTTTGATTTTTTTGCTTGCTTTACGCCGTCACCGATATAGTCAAAAGGAACTTGATAGGGTATGTCTGCTACATCAAGTAAATAAGCAGTAGGGTGGAATTGTCGGATTTTTAAACTTTTCGGGGAACTTGGTAATACTACCCATTGGTACTCCTTGTATTTTTCATAAACCTCTTTTAAATATGGGGATAGAATGGCAGCCATACGAACGTCACCATGGTATTTGTAATTTACAATCCACTCTTGCATCGCTTCATTATAGTCAAATAAGGCTTGGTGACTGATTAGTTGACTCGGTGTATTTTTATGCCAATTCGCACAATCGAAACAATACGCCTGCTGAGATATGACTATAGGTTTTAAAAAAACATTTTTAGAGCTAACCTCTAAAGGCCGCCCACAACCTTTGCAGTCATCAGTATGCGGGATTAGTAAATTAAATTTACTTTGACATGTTCGACAAAGAATTGGAAACGCTAATGGTTTAAAAGTAAATAATTGCTTAATAGATAAGTAATGATTGAGGTGTTCACTACAAATTATGCAGATATCACTTTGAGCTATAGTCATCGATTAATCCCCTTTCATTAGCCAATTGATTCATTTCCTTAATTTGCTTACGTGCTTCTAGCATTGCAAGATTCTTACCTCCATGGGCATAAATTAATTCTCCGGTGGGAAAATTAGGTTTACGACCGACACGCCCGCTCATTTGAACTAAAGCTGATGTTGAATATAGTTGACTCTCTGATCCCACAATACATACATGACAATTGGTGAAAGTAACTCCTCTTTCAAGGATGGTCGTTGATATCAGCGCGTCATAATTACCATCACGCAATGCTTGCACTTTCTCTTTTCTCTGGGAATCTTTTGCATGAACTACCGCAATCTTCAATTCTGGCCAAGCTTTACTCAACCATGCAAACAGATTCTCCGCCAAGCGAATATTTGGCATAAAGACTAATTTCACTCCCTCTAGATTTAGAAACCAATTGAGCAATGAGTACAGTCGTCTTTTTCTGCGTTTTTCAATTTGTTGGCGCCAATCACCTATCCAAAAAAATTGCGGCTCGGGAAGCGGATTCCGGTGATACCTTGCGGGAAGAATGGTGGATGTCATATTTTTATTAGCTACTTCTTGCGTTAAATGTTGATCAGGCGTTGCAGTTAAATAAACCAACTTCCCATTGAGCTTTCTCACTGCTCTTTGCGTCGCAAAATGTAAACTGACATCATTGACGTAGGGAAAAGCATCGACTTCATCAACAATTAATAAATCAAAAGCGTCTTGAAATCTTAATAACTGGTGAGTCGTAGACACTACCATCGGAGAATAACGATACCCTTCCTCACTTCCACCATAAAGGAGAGTGACATCAACACTTTCAAAAGCTGCTTGAAGTCGGGGTTTCAATTCCATACAAACATCGATACGAGGCGACGCTACACAGACTCGACCGTTGCGTCGTATAATGTGATCAATCACTGGAAAAATCATCTCTGTCTTGCCTGCTCCTGTCACCGCATGCACCATATGGGTCCGGTCACTGTCCTCTAGACTTTCAATTAAATCTTTTGAAGCGCGTGCTTGTTCAGGTGATAAAGTTCCCTGCCAAGTGAGTTTACTCTGTGTTGGTGTTGTTAGATAACTTTGTTGGTCTTGTAAGTAATAAAGCGAATCGCCTTGAAGAACTCGCCCCATCTGTAGACAATTTAAACAGTACACGCGCTCATCTGTTAAATTGAAGACGGCTTGAGTGGGTAAGGCGGTGAATAATTTAGATTGTTGATTACGACAACGCCGACAGCAATAACCATCTTGAGTTATTTCAATTGCTGGTTGTTGCTCCATTTGGTCTAATACTTCATTGAGTTGTGGTGTTTCATCTAAGTCACTTAATTGCAGTTCTACTTCTGCACTAGTCAAAAGTCGTCCCCGCAGATTTTTTAGGTAATCTTCTTGTTGGATTGGAATCACTATTTCTTCCAGCCTTTCGTATTTTTTGAACGCTTACCGTTCTATATATAAATACGTATTTTTAAGGTGTTTCCATTATTAAGTTTTTATAAAAATTTGCTTTTGATGACACTAAAGACGATCCGCATTCCCATTTGACTTGAGTTGAAGTAATTAAAGACAAACCACAATCTCATTTGGCCTAAGACGCCGTACTGTGATTCCAGACAACAAAAAAACCGTTCCTCAGTTTTCACTGAAAAACGGTCATTGCTTATGATAGGCGAATACTATTAAGTTTTTCTTGAACCAGTTGTGGGCGAAGGGCTCCTTTGATAACTATTTCTCCATTCATCACTAAGGCAGGAATATAATTGATGTCAAAAGATCTTCGCGGTTAAAATCGCAGTTCTTCACTGTGCAGGTTCAAAGGAAATGACCGTTGTTTTACTGTCGCTTCTGGAAATTTCTTTAAAATCTCTTGCAAACGTCTGGATTGGATATAACAATACGAGCAGACAGAATTGTGAAAAATTCGATTTCCATAGTCGCGTCCTCTAAAAACCAAACATGTCGTCTTGTTTATTCCAAACTTCCTTGTAAGTTTCTGAGATTGAAATCGTATCATCCAGTAAAGTTTGTAATCTCAATTCGATTTCATCATTGACTTTGCCATCCGTATTAAAGTCCGTGTCAATAGCATAAACATATTTTGGAATAATAACTCCATGCATATAATGGATAATTGGTTTAATTTGGGTTTCTGGAACTAAGTAATGGCGTAGTGATCCTCCAGTAATAATTAGTCCGATCACTTTTCGGTCAAAGGCTCGAACGGGTAATAAATCAAACAGATTTTTTAAAGCAGCTGGAATCGATGCTTGGAAGATTGGTGCGCCAAACATAATGACATCACTTTCCATAATTGCTGACGCTACTTCTAATGTATCACCCGAATAATCTAAATAATTGCGTCCATCACTGAATTGAATTTTCTTATCTTGAATATTTAAATAGCGAATATCATGTTCAGTTTCGTAGGACTCTTTCATCAAATTATAAAAAGTCGTCGTTATTTTCTTAGTTTTAGTTCCACCGGTTGAAGCGGATAATATTAAAATTTTCAATCGATTACTCCTAGCTATTTCTTAGTATGTTTTTTAACTTCTGGAATGACTTTTGTTGCTAATAAATCAATCGTACGTTTGATGTCATCGGTTGAAACACCACCTAAATCGATTTGCCCAACATAGCGATCCATTCCAAAGACTTCGTGTTGATATAGTAACTTTTCAATAACTAAACTTGGATCTCCAACATTAATGATGCTTCTTGAATCTAGTCCTTGAGCAAACTGCTGTTTAGGGAATGACTGTCCATTCGAGTGAACCATTCCTGAGTTTACATGTGGGTAATACTCTTGGAATGCTTTTTGAGCGTCTTCACGAACATATAAATAACTCGCTGTTGCGACTGGCAAAGTGTTTACGTCATAACCTTCGTGAACCGCAGTTTCACGGTAAGCATCCGTTAAGTGTCTAAAGGCTTCAGCAGGGCCACCTAAGTAAGCTAAGTAAAGCGGAATACCTGCAATCGCTGCGTTTCTAGCAGAATTTAAAGAACCACCAACCGCACGCCAAATTGGCAAGCTACCTGATTCATTATCCGGTCTTGGAAGAACTTGCGCATCATTTAGAGGTGCACGGAATTCCCCTTCCCATGTGACACGTTTGTTTCGGTTAATTTTAAGTAATAAATCTAGCTTTTCTTCAAATAAAGCTTCATAGTCATCTAATTTGTAACCTAATAAATCAAAGATTCCGACACGAGAAGCACGCCCTGCGACTATTTCGAATCTTCCGTCTGAAATTAAGTCAATGGTTGCCGCATCTTCATAAACGCGGACTGGATCAGATGTACTGATAATGGTTGCACCAGAAGTTAGTTTGATATCTTTGGTTGCTTGAGCGATCGCAGATAGAATAATCATGTGTGCTTGTGACACAAAATGTTCTTGATGTGATTCCCCTACTTGGAACACATCCATTCCTGCTTGTTCAGCAAGTAAAGCCATCTCAATGATTTGGTCAATACGCTCTTTCTCAGACATTCTAACACCTGTATGTGGATTGGTTACAATATCTCCTAATGTGTAAAGACCAAATTCAATTCCGTTTGATGTATCAATTTGTGGTAATGTATTTTTTTGAGATTTCATAGTGATTTCCTTTCTATGACTTCGTATATTTTTTTACAGTGGGCATAACTTTATCAGCTAATAAGTAGAGTGTCTTTTTCACTTCGTCAAACTCCATCCCGGCAAAGTCAATTTCAGCACTAAATCGCTGTTGTTTAAACGCTTCGTGTTGGTACAAAATTTTCTCAATGATGAGTGATGGTTCTCCAATAGTTACAACGCTTTTAATACTTTGTCCTTGAGCTAATGCACGTTTGGGGAAAGACTCTCCATTCGTTAATTTAAAACCTTCATTGATATGCGGATAAACTTGACGGTAGGCTTCTTTCGTACTTTCACGAATAAAGACCCAACCACCCGTCCCGACAGGAATATTATCAATATCATGCTCTGCTTCTTTGGCAGCGCTTCTAAAATTATTAATGCGGTTTGCGTAGGTCATGACCGCTCCTGCTAATGTCGCTTGAAACACAGGCACGCCTAATTCACCTGCACGAATTGCTGAAGTCATTGTATTCCCTAAGCCTCGCCAAATAGGTAGATGATTCTTTAAAGGACGCGGCAATATTAATGCATCATTTAAAGGTGCTCTAAACTCACCTTCCCAAGTGACTCTTTCACCTTTATTTAGTTTCAATAATAACTCAAATTTTTCTTCAAATAATTCTTTATAAGCAACACTATTATAACCTAATAACTCAAAGGAACCAAACCTTGATGCACGTCCTACAATTAATTCCATTCGGCCATTCGATATTAAATCTAAGGTCGCTGCATCTTCATAAACTCGAACTGGGTCTAATACGCCAATCGTTGTAACTGCCGATGACAATCGGATATTTTTCGTCGCTTTTGAAATTGCTGTCAGAATAAGTAAGTGTGATTGTGATACGAAATATTCCTGATGAGACTCGCCTAATTGGAAAATATCGAAACCAGCATCTTCAGCAAGCTTTGCTAATTCAATAATTTCTTGAATCCGTTCCTTGGCTGAAATACGCTTTTTAGTATGTGGATTTGGTAAATGATCTCCTAATGAGTAAAGTCCAAATTCTATTCCATTCGATGTATCAATCTTAGGATTAGGACTGTGAATCAAACTCGATTTAGACATGTCATCCTCACTTTCGTCATATTTATATATTCATTTTACTACGTTTCTCTTATAGTATAAACCATCTTTGACCATTCTTGATAAAATTCGCTAAAAAAAAACAAGCCAAGAACGGCTTGTTAATATTTAATATATTATAATTGCAATTAATTTATTAGAGGGAGGATTAACATCCCTTTTGCTCCTTTACCAGTATGTGTTGAAATAACCGTTCCTAAACCATTTATACGTATGTTTATATTTGGGAATTTTGCTTCCATGCCTTGAGCGATTATCTCAACTTCTTCTTGGTCTAAAGCATGTGCAAATCGCACTTCAATCCCATCAGGGTATTCTTCGGATGCTTTTTGAACAAGTTCATGCCATCTTTGATACACTCTACGGTTTGTACGTAATTTCTCAAATAATACGATTTTACCTTCTTCGTTAAAGTATAATAGTGGACGTATTTTTAATAAATTTCCCAAGACGGCACTTGTCGTACTTAAACGACCGCCTTTAGCTAAATTGTCTAAGTTCTCGACCATTAAATATATATCCAAATGCGTTGCTTGCCAAGTGGCACGTCGATAAATCTCTTCAGCGTCAACACCTTCTTGACACCAAGTAATGATGTTCTCGATGATGGCCTCCATCGCAACAGACGCTGCTAAAGAGTCAATACAGTAGCTATCAATCAGATGTTTATATTCATCTAAAACCATTTTCCCGTTTTGGAATGTACCACTAATCCCACTAGATAGATGAATAGCAAAGATAGTATCGTAACCATCTTCAATAATTTGATCCACTGTGTCATAATAATGTCCAACAGACGGTTGTGACGTTGTTGGCAGTGAGGATTGAGTTTCTAACTGTTTGAAGAATGCTTCTTGCTCTTTTGGATCATTGGTGTCATGGGCAATCGAACCATCTTCAAAAATAACATTTAAGTTTACTTGATAAACATTTGGAAGTTGTCTCAATTCTTCTGATAAATATGCTGTACTATCAGTAATAATTGCTGGTTTCATTCTGGTCTCCTTTCTATAAGATTCTAAGATGATTTTATTCATCTCGATTAGACTATATTATGGAATTCATAGGTTTATGTCAACTAGTGATACTACCATTTTTTCTTATACTAAAGCTTCAATGTTCTTTTTACTTATTTGAGCTAGTAGTTTAAGCATGATAATATAGTCATAAGACAATTACATAGACAAGGAGCATCACTTTGGTTAATTATTATAGTATCAAAGAACCGATTATTCATGAGATTGATATTAAGAAATCTCGCTTTATTACGTATCTAATTCCCATTCAAACAGAAGAAGAATTCAATGAGCAACTTGCTGCGATCCGCAAAAAACATTATAAAGCGACGCATCATTGCCAAGCCTTTATCTTAAACGCAGATTCATCGATTCAACGTATGAGTGATGATGGTGAACCGAGTGGAACCGCAGGTGTTCCGATGTTAGAAGTTTTAAAGCGAAACAATCTAACCTATATTATGGCCGTGACCGTAAGATACTTTGGCGGAACAAAACTGGGTGCGGGTGGCTTAATTCGCGCTTATAGTATGTCGGTCAGCGAAACGCTAAACCACGCTAAATTGATTGCGAATGCAACGCAAATGGTGATTGAATTAACATTAGAATATAATCAAGTGGATAACTTTAACTACTACTTGGAACAAACGAGTACGCCTATTACAGTTCTTGACACTCAGTATACAGATAAAGTGTCTCTAACCTTAGCTTTGTATCTAGGTGACATTGAGCCGGTCCATCAAGAATTAATCGACCTATTCAGTGGGCAAATCGAATGGACTGAAATCGGTGAACAAACCGTTGATGTTCCAGTAACATCTACACAACCTAACTAAAGCAATTAGAGACTAGTATTAATTCACTTAATGCTAGTCTTTTTTATTTTGGTAACTTTGGTAAAATTCCGATTCCTAATGAGTTTTTACCCCCATGCGTTCCAAGAACGGGGGTTAAGTAGCCTACTCTAAAAGACATCTCCGGATATTTTTCCAATATTAACTCTTTCACTTCTAAAGCACTGTCTTCACAGTCCCCATGTGCTAAGGTCAAATCAATACCATCTGGATATTTAGCCACAGCTTCATCCACTAGAGTTAGGTACCTTTGATAAACTTTTTTAGTTGTTCTAACTTTTTCAAACACTTTGACTTTCCCCTCATCATCAAAATTTAAAATCGGACGGATTTTTAAGGTACTTCCTAGAAAGGCACCGAACGAACTTAATCGACCACCTTTCACAATCGCATTCAAGTCTTCAATGACAACATAAATCTTTGCTTGTTCAGAGAACCAGTTTAATTTTTCTTCGATCGTATCCAAATCAAAACCAGCTTCATTTAATTCAATCGAATATTCTAACAGTCGCTCTTCAACGTATGACGTTCCCTTGGAATCAATCATTCGAATATCTAAAGACTTTTGATATTGCTCACTAATCATACGGAAAGTATTATACGTCCCACTAATTGCTGACGCTAGTGTAATGATAATTACTGAATCGAACCCTTTTTGAACAATATCATCAAAGGATTCACTTAATTTCCCTTGTCTAGGTTGCGATGTCTTCGGTAAATCTTCCGTTGATTCTAAGCGTTGATAAAATTCTTTCATCAAACTTAAATCCGTTGTATCGGTATATGCAGCGTCTCCCCAAGTGACTTCAAGATTTTGCACATAAACATCAGAACGGTTTCCTAGAGTTTCATTAATACTCGATGAACTATCTATTATATACGCAGTTTTCATATCTATCTCCTTCAAATGACTTGGTTGTATTTTAATCATTACGAATTGTAACAAAGAAACATTAACTATGTATGTATTATATGGCCGAAAAATGCAAAAAAACATCGAAAAAGCGATGCTTTCAGTTACTATTTATTATCAAGGCGCGACATAAAGACCGTCAGTAGTACGATGAGCCCTCCAGATAGAAAAATAAAGACCCAACGGAATTGATGATAAAGTTGCGAAAATATCGCAAATACTGAAAAAACAAGCGTAATCCCAATCATCAATATCACAATTTGCGGCACGGTAAAACCTTGACGAAGTAAACGGTGATGCAAATGATCCTCATCTCGCTCAACCATCGATTGTCCATTTAAAAATCGTCTCACTATGGCGTAAGAAGTATCAAATAATGGTACTGCATAAAATAAAATCGGCACAATCAGTGAAAATATACTGATGTTTTTTAAATTATACACTGTTAAGGTCGCGAACATGAACCCAATAAATAATGCTCCTGTGTCACCTAAATATATTTTGGCAGGAAACCAGTTAAATGGTAAAAAACCTAGAATCGATGCTGCTAATAAAACGAGCATCATAATGAGAGTGAGTCGAATTGACAGACTTGAAATGTAAATCATGACTGTCAGTGTCACTAAACTTGTTGTCGCAACACTACTGACTAAACCATCTAACCCATCTAATAAATTCATCGCATTCGTTACAAAATAGATCCAAGCAATTGTTAATACGTAACCTAATGAGTCAAATAACCAAGCCGGCACTTCAGCGATTAATACAGATGAAAAAGCCACATCCGTATAAAAATAAATGACATTCGCCGCGATTAATACCCCTAAAGTCTTCTGCCAAGGTTTTAAATCAAAGGTATCATCGATAATTCCAGTGATTAACACAATGGCAGAGGCTAAGAAGATATTCCATTGCGGACTGCTAAAAAGCAAGACTGGAAACATCGTAAAAAAGCCCAGCCAAAAGCTAGCAAACACAGCAATACCACCATAATTAGGCGGTTTCCCGTCTTTGTTAGGAAGTAGCTTTTGCAATATAAAAGTAAAACAAAAAGAAGCGATGAATGTCAGCAATATATTCCATCCGCCTACAGTTATGACTGCCAACATTCTCCCTCCTTTAACTCACAAATCTTTTAATTTATTTCCAAAAATCATCATAAACCGTAATAGGTAAATGGCGTTTATGACGTGTTCTGATAAACCAATCTTCAATGACTTTGGCATCTTTTTCAGCCACATCTTCCCCACGTAAGTAAGCATCAATCGCTTTATAACTCACACCAAGTGCATCTTCATCAGCTAGTTGTGGACGATTTTCTTCTAAATCGGCTGTCGGAACTTTTTCATAAAGTTCTTTGACAGCACCAAGTTCTTTCAACATTTCTGCTCCTTGACTCTTGTTTAAGCGCCAGAGCGGCAGAATATCTGCAGCCCCGTCTCCGAATTTTGTGAAGAAGCCTGTCACACCTTCAGCCGCATGGTCTGTACCAATCACGGCTCCTGCTAGTTGACCTGCAATGGTGAATTGTGCAATCATACGCTGACGTGCTTTGACATTCCCCTTATGATAATCATTCACTTCAATATTATTGACTTCAACAGCCTCAATCATTGTATTTGTGGCTGCTTCAATGTTAACCGTCATTGTTTGGTCGGCTTGAATAAATTCAAGTGCTAGTTGAGCGTCGCTTTCATCTGCTTGAACTCCATAAGGTAAACGAACCGCGATAAATTGATAACGTTCATCACCGGTTTCCTCACGCAATTCAGAAATAGCCATTTGAGCAAGTCTTCCTGCTAAAGTCGAGTCTTGTCCGCCACTAATTCCAAGAACATAAGTAGAGAGTCCTTGATTCTTTAATAAATAGTTTTTTAAAAAATCAACCGAGCGACGAATTTCTTTTTGGACATCAATCTCAGGTAAGACTTTTAATTCTTCGATGATTTCTTTTTGTAATGGGCGCATAGCTTACTCACCTTCCTTTGAAAGCTCTTCTTCTATCTCAAGGACATGATTGTCAACTTTATCACGAATATCTTTAATGCTACGCATCTTTTCATCGTATAAGTTTTGAGACAGATCGACTGGATATTGTTCTGGATTCAAGATACGTTTGTACTCATCCCATAAATCAGAGATATTATGAGCCGCATAGTCACGTATTTC
Organism: Ruoffia sp. FAM 26254; assembly: GCF_045528545.1. Classification (NCBI taxonomy): domain Bacteria; kingdom Bacillati; phylum Bacillota; class Bacilli; order Lactobacillales; family Aerococcaceae; genus Ruoffia; species Ruoffia sp. FAM 26254. Next base: position 21,615 of record NZ_JBGQQY010000005.1, on the reverse strand, counting down.
GTCGACTGATGGTAAATCATACACACATTTACCGTCTTTCCAAACTTCGGTAAGTAGTGGACGTGCGGTAAAATCAACGACAGTCTTATTAATATAAGTATGAACCGGGTGGAACATAAAGAGTGACTCTTCTAAGTCTGGACGCTCTCCAATAAGTGCCACGTAATCTCCTTCTGATTTACCATCATGGTTACGTGTTATACGCCACACTTGTTTTATTCCTGGTGTAGAAATTTTGGCTGCATTACTTGAAATTTTCATTGTTGGCACTAATTCGCCTTTAGAGTTTTCGATACTTACTAATTTGTATACGGCACCTAAAGCTGGTTGGTCATAAGCTGTAATCAGTTTTGTACCAACACCCCAGTCATTAATTTTAGCCCCTTGCATACGCAAGTTCAGAATAGTCTTCTCGTCTAAATCGTTAGATGCTATGATGCGCGCATCAGGGAACCCTGCTTCATCTAATTGTTCACGAATACGTTTTGATTGATAGGCCATATCGCCTGAATCAATTCGAACACCGATAAAGTTAATTTTATCACCTTGTTCCTTCGCTACTTTAATTGCGGTAGGTACACCTGAACGTAAAGTATCGTATGTATCTACTAAGAACACCACGTTCTTATGCGTTTTAGCATAAGCAGTAAAAGCTTCATATTCATCACGGTACGCTTGAACTAATGAGTGAGCATGTGTTCCAGAAACGGGAATACCAAATAATTTCCCTGCACGCACATTACTTGTCGAATCAAACCCGCCAATATAAGCCGCTCTTGATCCCCAAATCGCCGCCGCTGTTTCTTGAGCACGACGTGATCCGAATTCTGCTAAAGAATCGTCTTCGTCAACGACTGATTTTAAGCGCGCTGCTTTCGTCGCAATTAAAGTTTGGTAATTCAGCATATTTAGAATGGCCGTCTCAACTAGTTGACATTGACCTAACGGACCTTCAACTTGAATCAATGGCTCATCTGCGAAACATAATTCACCTTCTCGCATTGAACGAATGGTTAAATTGAATTCCATATTCTCTAAATAAGTCAAAAATTCTTCCGGATATATTTCTAAGCTTCTTAAATAGTCCAAATCGCTCTGAGTAAATTTCAAATTATTGATATAATTTAAAATCCGCTCTAACCCTGCAAAAATAGCAAAACCATTCTCGAAAGGTATTGATCTAAAATAAGATTCAAAGACTGCTTTGCGTTGATCCATTCCATTCTGCCAATAGGTTTGTAACATATTAATCTGATACAGATCTGTATGTAACATTAAACTATCATCTTCAAATTTATACATAAGCATCCTCCAGTAAACTGTTTACTTCATTTCTTGTATATTATATCACATAACTAATAGTGTATTTTAACTCGCCACTAATTATTCGAGCATCACTTAAATTATTTTAAATATAGCATAAATAGACCAGATTTCATATATATTACACTTTAATGGGCTTTTATGAAGCAATAAAAAAACAAGAAACTTCCGAAAAAGTCTCTTGCCTAATAAAATCATTATGATAATTTATTCTCACGTGACGATAATTTAGCAACAATTGAAGGTGTAATCACGCTGGTGATGACAACTGCCATTAATGTTTCAGATGCAGCGGCAGTTATGTATTCTCCAAGAACCTCTGGATAAATACTTCCTAAAATTCCTGCTGTTGAAACTGATAATCCAGCAACTGTCATAAATGTCGCACCAACGGACCCATCATTGCCTAAGACATTGCGGTCAATAACAACAAAGATGACACTTACAATATAGAAGACAATTGTTACAATAATTCCTGCTCCTCCTGCTTGGAACGCTTCAATTAAGTTCATCCCGTAACCTAAGTTCCAACCCATTAACATCGTTTAACCTGGTAAAGCGGGCATGAATAAACTTCTAAAATTCGGATCAATATTGCCAAAGGCAATCCCTGCTGCCATCGGGATAAGTGTACTTAAAACAGGCGTCCAGTCCATGCCGCCCCCACTTGATATACCAAATACAATCATTGGAACTGCAGCGATACTGAATAGACCTGTGATACCGTAAACTGCTGTATCTTGTTCCGTTCCGTATTGTTACATTAATGATAAATACACAGCTGGGTTAATTGAACAAATAACAATTGTAAATGCTAAGGCATTAATTCCAAAAACTCCTGGTAAGCCAAAGATTGAAATATACAATAAACTTAATCCAACTCCAACAGCAAATTTAACTAACAATAGAACACCTTGACGTTTTAAAGCATATCCGATTTTCTTTAAGTCAATCCCAGTTCCCGAGCAAAAAACAATCGCACCAACGATTCCGTTCGTTCCTGAACCTCCAAAAATATGTTCAGTTAAACCACCTACTTGGAACAAGTTTGGCCAAAAAGTATATAAAATTGCACTAATCAACATTGGGACTAGAAAAGTTCCTGCAGGAACTTTTTTAATCGCATTTAACACTAAAATTTCAACTCCCCTTATTTATTGGAAATCCTATCATAGCATGTTTAACACTTGTAACTATTAAACATGCTGTGTAAACGTATTAATCATATTTTTTGAAATCGATTTAAATTTGTTTTATAGTAATAAATAGAGGAGATGTTATATATGAAAAAATACATTAGTAAAAGTGCAATGGTGCTCTCAGCAGTGTTATTATTCGGAGCATCCTCCGCAACAAGTTTAAATGGCGTATTTGCTCAAGACTCAGATACAGTAGACGAAATTTCTGAATCGATTGGTGATACGGTTGACAATGCATCTGAATCGGTTGGGGATACAGTTGATGACGCAGCAAGTGATATTAGCGATGCTGTGACAGGTGAAGAAAGTGAATCAACAACGGAAGAACCTGGAGAAATGACGCATGATGACGAAGGTCGCTTACCTGGAAATATTAAGATTGAACGCGAACCTACATATAAAGTAGGCGACGATGTTCAAATTAATGCAACACATATGCCTGGTATGGAAGGCGCTCAAGGGACAGTTGTTGCTGCCTTTGATACAACTGCATACGAAATCTCTTACACACCAACAGATGACAGTGAACCCGTAGAAAATCACCGTTGGATAGTGCAAGAAGAAATTGCTGAAGCAGCTGATCAAGAAGACGTAGACGCACCGTTTGAAGTCGGTGATGAAGTGACAGTTGAAGCTTATCATATGCCTGGTATGGAAGGTGCAATGGCTACAATCGATGCCGTAAATGAAACAACTGTTTACTTAGTTGATTACATCGATACTGAAAGTGGCGAAGAAGTCATTAACCACAAATGGGTAACAGAAGATGAGTTAGCAACTTTAGATGGCGCAGAAGAAACTGCCCCAGCTACATCAGAGTCTACTCCTGAATCATCAGAAGATGAAAGTGGAAGCGAAGAATCATCGTCAGAAGATGAAAGTGGAAGCGAAGAATCATCGTCAGATGAAGAATCTGGATTAGAGTCTGAGTCTACTCCTGAGGAAAGTTCAGATGAAGAATCAAGTGAAGAAAGTACACCTGAAGAATCTAGTTCGGAAGACTCTAGCAGTGAAGGAACTGAATAATTACGAATAACCCTATCCTCCCGTTTCGGGAGGATATTTTTTTTTACTTACTTTTACCCTAAAATTCACTGCAACAAAAAAATACCGCAAAGGCGAACCTTTGCGGTATTAAATCAATCATAAATTATTCTGCAGCTTCTGAGCTTTCTTCAGTCGTTTCTTCTTCTGACGATTCTTCAGCAGGCACTTCAGTTGTTTCTTCTGATGTTTCTTCAGCAGGAACTGATTCTTCAGTTGTACTTTCTTCTAATGATTCAGTACCTTCTGTTGCTGACTCTTCAGTTGAGCTAGCTTCATCAAAAGTTGGTGCTCCTTCTGGAACTACGATATCAAAGACTTCACCATGGTTAGCAAAGTTGAATTCCATAGAGAATGCTACATTAAGGTCTTCTGGAATTCCTTCAGTTGTTTCTCCCATATCAGCAGCGATTTCTTCCATGTTTGCTCTATCCAAACTAAAGTCCATTAACATATGAGTTAAGTAGTAAGTTTCTTTAGAGTAACGGAATTCCATCGTATCAACTAATTGGAACATGACACTCTTAGTTGCTTCCATTGAAAGATCCATTTGTTCTTCTAATGTTTGACGATCTTCTTCAGTAAATTCTTGTCCATTTGCTTCTGCTTGTTGAATCGTTTGGTCAATAGTTTCTTGTTTGATTTGTTCCATGTCTACGTGACTTTCAATATCTGCCCAGAATTCATCTGGATTAATATCTTGTTTTAAAGTCATCACGTATTCAGAATCCGTCTCACTTAAATCAAAGTATTTTTGAGTCAATTCAGGGTTACTCATTGTATCTGCTTGTTCTTGTATTTGGGCCATCATACTATCAAATTCGGCAGCAATTTGCTCTTCTTGAGCTGATACATCTTCAACAATCCAACTTGAACCATCAAATAAGTAAGCAATACCATCAATTATTGATGCTTGTCCTGCGAAATCTAAAGGCATTGTAGATGGGTTACCTTCTGCATCGGTTGTAACTAACTCACCCGTAACGTCTCCAGCTAATTCAAGTGCAAAAGCCTCTTCTACGTTATAACGGAAGTCAAAGTTTAATGCAGCATCGATAAATTGATCGGCAGAAACATTAATTGTTCCGTCACCTTCCATAGATACTACCTCTTGGTTTACCTCATTAAGTTGAGTTAGGACTTCGTCCCAGTTAGTGTCTTGAGCTGAAACAGTGGGTGCTACGACACCGAATGCCATTGTTACAGTTGTCAATAAACTAAAAAATATTTTAATAGATTTTTTCATTTTTTCACTATCCTTTCTTTACAGTTAATTATACTATATTTATCAATAGTAAGCCAAATGATATCCATTCCCAGTAAATAAAAACAAATAATCCACTGAGAATTTATCGATAACCTGATCTTTATTTAAACAATTTATTACTACTTTATCTTTAAACTTTCATCTATTATTCTTTATCCATAGCATTTGCCTAAAGATAAAAACAAGCATGGACTCATTCGAGCACCATACTTGTTCATAAAAGATTCATACTTTTTATTTCACGATAATAATTGTCTTCGCAAAATCTGACCATTCATCTTGTGTTGAAACTTCTTCCTCATCATCAACACCACGCGAACTCACTTTATCAAATAAGATTTTCACCGTTTGGAATAATAGTTTAAAATCAAAAGCTATGGAAAAGTTCTTAATATATAACAGATCAAAGTTCAGTTTGCTATTAAAGTCGGTACTATACTTTCCATAAACTTGCGCATAGCCGGTAATTCCTGCTCTTACGTGATGTCTTAAAGTATAATACGGATTTTGCTCCTTAAACTGTTCAACGAAGAACGGACGCTCCGGACGAGGTCCCACAAGCGACATATCCCCTTTAAGCACATTTAACAATTGCGGTAATTCATCAATTCGTGTACTTCGAATAAATTTACCGACCTTTGTCACACGCGTATCGTTTTTCGCCGCTAAAACAGGTCCTGAATCGGATTCTGCTGTCACTGACATTGAGCGGAATTTTAAGATATTGAAGTGTTTTTCACCTTTAGTAATACGCTCCTGCTTATAGAAAATAGGTCCTGGAGAATCAATCTTAATCGCAATAGCTGTTCCTAACATAATCGGCAAGGTCAAAATAGTTAAAACTAAAGAAACTAAGATATCAATGATACGCTTTAACATATTATCTTCAGATGGAATTTCAAAACTAGAAACTTCAATAATACTTTCATCTTCAAAGTTCATAATATTTGGATTAACCATCATTAAATTCTCAAATTGAGTACTTATAAATAACTTTTTATTCTGGCGCATTAAATATTCATAGATATCTAAACGTTGTTCTTCCGGTATATACCCTGTTAAATAAACAATATCCACATGATTCGCTAATTCCTCAACATGTTTTAAGTAATCTGATAAGACTACATGTGTCACTTTATGACGTTTGTTTTTCATTAATGAAAAGTTCCGAACTGCTTCAAGTGCCCGGTCCGATTCTCCAACAACTAAGATTTTCTTTTGCCCACGTAGTTGCTGGTAAAGTAAGTAAACCAATACATTAAAGATAAATAACACAAAGGTCCCAACAAATAAGTTCACTAGTAACACTGATCTTGGAAATGTTAGCCAGCTTCCCGCAAAAGTCAGAGCCATAATGTAAACATTCAGTACTAACTGACTTAACATCGTAAAGTAAAAAATATCTAACACACTCTTGTTATAGAAAACATAAGTACCAAATAGAAAGTTAATAATAATGTAACCGATAAATATCCATATATAACTATCTTCAAAAGCACTAAAGTTTCTAGCCGGTATATCGCCTAAAAATTTGATGTAAAATGATAAATAAATACACCCAATCGCCACTATTGAGCTTAGTATAACAGCACCAAAACGTAACAAGTTATTCCATTCATAGCGATGCTTATTCACGCAATAACTTCCTTTCTTTCATTATTCTACTATAAAATATTTCTTATATATAATGTTCTTTTTCTACCCTGTCTAATTCTATACAATTTCAATAGGAATATCAAAGAATTATTGCATATATAGCCCAAACTATCAATAGTAAACTGATTAGAATATACATTAAGAATAAAAAAGCACCAACAAGATCCCTCCTGTTGGCACTTTTCAATCATCATATTTAGTCAATTAATTTGAATTGTTCTTCAAATAAAGGACTCACTGAACGGTTTTCGTGGATACGTTTAATCGCTTCTCCCACAAGTTGAGAAACCGTCACTGTTTCAATTTTATCTAAATATTTTTCTTCTGGTAAAGAGATTGAATCTGTAATAATCACTTTTTTGATTGGTGATGCTTCTAAACGACTGATTGCTGGTCCAGATAATACTGGGTGTGTACAACAAACATAAATATCTTTTGCACCCTTTTCCATTAAAGCATCTGCTGCTAATGTAATAGTCCCAGCTGTATCAATCATGTCATCAATGATGACACACGTTTTCCCTTGTACTTCTCCAACGATATTCATGATTTCAGCGACGTTTGCTTTTGGACGACGTTTATCGATAATCGCAATCGGTGATTTTAAGAATTCGGCTAATTTACGGGCACGAGTCACTCCACCGTGGTCAGGTGATACAACAACAACATCATCACCTTCAAGATGGTTATCGATAAAGTAATTTGTTAATAATGGCGCACCTAATAAGTGGTCCATTGGAATATCGAAGAAGCCTTGAATTTGAGCCGCGTGTAAGTCTAGCGTTACTAAACGATCTACCCCAGCTTGAACTAACATATTCGCAACTAACTTCGCTGTAATTGGTTCACGAGGTTGTGCTTTACGATCTTGACGTGCATATCCGTAATAAGGGATAACTACGTTAATTGTTTTAGCACTTGCACGACGCAATGCGTCAATAGCAATTAATAACTCCATTAAGTGGTCATTCACCGGATACGATGTTGATTGTACCAAATAAACATGGTCTCCACGAATACTTTCATCAATATTAACTTTAATCTCACCATCAGCAAACTGAGATATATTAATATCTCCTAATTCTACACCTACTTCATCCGCAATCTTTTCTGCTAACGGGCGGTTAGAACTTAGTGCGAAAATTTTAAGTTTTGAATCAGAATATGGTTTCTCTATCATTATTAATCCTCCAGATTTTGTTTGTCCTTGAAGCGTTTCCAGTATTTGTCTTTGATCTCTTGACGTGACCTAGCAATTGCAAGTGCTTCTTCTGGAACATCACTATTAACCGTAGAACCTGCTGCAACGATTGCTCGGTCTCCTACTGTTACAGGTGCAACAATATTTGAGCCTGAACCGATGAATACGTCATTGCCAATTGTTGAACGGAATTTATTCTTTCCGTCATAATTTACAAATACAGTTCCACAACCTACGTTGACATCTGTACCAATATCCGCGTCCCCGATATAAGTCAAGTGTCCTGCTTTAGAGTTCTTTCCAACAACACTGTTTTTGACTTCTACAAAGTTTCCGATATGTGCCCCTTCTTTTAAGACACTCTTAGCTCTTAAGTGTGCAAATGGTCCCACAGTTACATTTTCTTCGACATTTGCAAATTCTAGCACAGATTGACGAATTTCAACATGGTCAGCAATATTTGATGATATAATTTCTGAATTTGAACCAATCGTTGAATGTGAACCAATCTTTGTATTTCCTTTAAGGGATACGCCAGATTCAATTAATGTATCTTGTCCAATTTCAACATCTGCTTCGATATAAGTTGCTGTTGGGTTAACAAACGTAACACCGTTACGCATATGTTTTTCATTGATGCGTTTAGTCATTAAGCGTGTTGCTTCTGCTAACGCGATACGGTCGTTAACTCCAATAGCTTCATCAAAGTTATCCATCGTAAAGGCTTTAACAGTATCGCCAGCTTCTTTCATAATACTAATCACATCTGGTAAGTAATACTCACCTTGTGCATTTTCGTTGCCGACTTTATCCAAGGCTTCAAATAACGCTTTATTATTAAAGACATATGTCCCCGTATTAATTTCTGTTATGGCTTGCTCTTCTTTGTTTGCATCTTTTTGCTCAACAATTCGTGAAACCTCTTTATCACTTTGTCTAACTACACGACCGTACCCCGCTGGGTCTTCGGCGATTGCCGTTAAGATTGTTCCTTTAGCATTAGATTCTTCATGGAAATCGAACAATTGATTTAATGTTTCTGCTGAAAACAAAGGAGTGTCTCCACATATTACAAGAGTACTTCCTTCTTCATCTTTTAATAGATCTTTAGCTTGTAGTACAGCATGACCTGTTCCTAATTGATCTTCTTGTAATGCAAATTCAGAATGATCAGCTAATACATCTCGCACTGTTTCTGCACCGTGTCCTACAATTGTTACAATTCGCTCAACATTACTTTGTTGAACTGCCCGTAATACATGCTCTACCATTGAGATGCCGTTAATCGTATGTAGCACTTTATATAACTCTGATTTCATACGTGTTCCTTTACCCGCTGCCAGTACAACGGCTAATCGCTTCTCCATATAAACACTCCTTATTTTAAACATTCTACTCTTAATAATTATAGCGATTATAGGCGAAGATATCTACCGTTTAATTTGACAATCCTAAATGAAACGACAAAAAAACGTTTACTCTGTTAATTGATTAAATAAACTTCCTGGTTGAACATCCAGTTCATAACCTCTCTCTTCATCGTTATAAACTAATTGAACACTAATGAGTGAATCGATTGGTAAAGTTAATTGGTTCGTTTCGTGTGAACGATTCTCACCAAGGACACAAACTCCGACCGCCGTCGAATCAAATTCTTCAAGTAGTGAAATCATCCCTTGCGCCGTTCCACCATTACGAAGGAAGTCATCTACGATTAAGACACGTTGATTTGTTTTCAGGCTATTTTTTTCTAATTCCATTTTCTTAACTGTTTGGTGTGACCCAGATACATAATTAACAGAGATGGTTGGTCCGATACCATCTGTTGAATCACGTCTCGCGATTACATAAGGAACGTTTAAATAGCGTGCAACAATCGTTGCTAGACCAATTCCTTTTGACTCTACAGTCATGACTACATCAATATCATTATGGATATAATGAGAAGCAATCAATCTGCCTACTTTACTTAACATGTATGAATCTTGCAAAATATCACTCATATGAATGTAATTACCTTGTAAAATTCGCTTTCCATGCGTAAATTTCTCAATTAAAGTATTCAACAACTCTTTCTGTTCTATAAAAGGAACTTTTGGATAGAAGATAATTCCACCCGCTGCACCCGGAAACGTCTTTACTTCTCCGAGTCCATTAATTTCAAAGACTTCTCGAACAAAATCAATATCTTCACTAATTGAAGATTTAGCGGCATTCAAAAACTCAACAAAATAAGACAAGTTAATTAACTGTCCTGGTCTATCTACTAAATAGTGGGAAATATACAACATACGTTGATTGCGTTTTGGTTTATAGTTTTTATCAGTCATAATGAAAGTCACCTCTTAAGCATATATTACCAAAACACAGACAATAAATATATATGCTTTAATTTTGTTCGTGTTTAATTATTTCCTTTGTTCGTGTATTTTTCTTTCTCTTAGGGAGCCAACTTATACTATGTTAAAATATAGTCAATATTAAACTTCACGTGATTAACGTACAAAAGGTAGGTAAAGTAAATGGCAATTAAAATCACTCGCCGAACGGGTTGGTTATTCAATATGGGTGCAAAATTAAACATTAAAATTAATGGAGTTGTCGTTGGCAAATTAGCAGATAATAGCTCAATAAACATTGACATCTCAACGCCAAAAGTCCAGTTACAAGTATCTCAATTCGGGGGTTTACGTAGTAATAAGCTCCCAATCTTAGATGGTGACATTGTCACAATCACTGCCTCATCTTTTAGTTCCTTTAGTTTTCTTGCGATCATCTTGTTAATGTTAATATCTGGCTCACTTTCCGAAACACATTGGACACGGTACTTGGCGACTATTGCACTCTTAGGTTATGGAATTAGTCATTTTATGATTCCTGGCTATCATTATCGGTTAAGTAAACGACACTTGTAAGATTTCTTAACCGATATTTTTTTAGCGAAACTTGAGCCAAATCGCTAATTCATTTGGCCGGAGTTGGCGCTACTCATGACAAACCGTTATCCCATTTGGCCGGAGTTGGCGCTACTCAAGACAAACCGTTATCCCATTTGGCTCAAGTTCACCCATTTACAATAACAGCACAAAAAAGATCACCGGACTGAGTCACGGTGATCTTTTCGTATTTATCTATTTTTATACATTCGCAACAGCTGCTACAATACGGTTTAAAAGAACTTCATCTTCAAGTTCTGTTATTGTACGCGCAACTTGCTCCACTGATTGTTCTTTTAACATCGCTTGTAAATGTTCGCTCTCTTTATCTTCTAGATTATCGTAATGGAAAATCATTCCGACAACTTCCATTAAATTTTGATACTCTAAATCGCGTTCTTTAGCTTCGCGAATTGGACGAATAAAGCGCTCATTTGGTCCTAATTTACGAATCGGAGTTCTCGCCACTCGAGAAACATCATCCGAGATATAAGTATTTTCAAAGCGGTTTACAATTTTATTTGCATAAGCTTCGTGTTCAGTTGCATCAAAATCCCATTTGTTAATTAATAATGCGCCTGTTTCTTTGAGTACATTTTGTAAAAGGTTTAAAATTCGCTCATCACTGATAGCTTCATCAATTGTTTTGTAACCATAGAAAGCACCAGCATAAGCTACAGTAGCGTGTCCTGTATTTACTGAGAATAGTTTACGCTCAATAAAAGGCTCTAAATCATCAACATATAACACACCTTCTAGGCGGATATCTTTTGCTTTCGCTTTTGTTGAGTCAATCACCCATTCGCTAAATGGCTCGACCGATACGAATAGTGGATCTTCATGTTGTTGATTCGGCACAATACGATCTACCGCTGCATTCGGGAAGCCAACATATTGTTCCACATAAGATAAGTTATCTTCTGTTAAGAACCCTTCAACTTTCTCACGTAAAAAGTCTGATCCACCAATCATATTCTCACAAGCAATCACATCAATCGCTTCTTTAACATCTGCTTCTTGACGCGCTTGAATTCCTTGAGCGATTAATTCGGCAATGTAAGGGAGAACATTAGGTCCAATGGCCGTTGTCACAATGTTTGCTGATTTGATTGCTTCAACAACCGCTTCAGGTTCTTTCCCATTGTTTAAACCATTAACATTATCGATATGAATTGTTTCGCCATCTTTAGCTGCATAGCCAATGTCATACTCTTTACGTTCTTTTAAGGCATCAATAATCGTCTCGTTAATATCTACGAAATCAATATGGAAACCATTTTTAGATAAAATCTCTCCAATAAATCCGCGTCCGATATTTCCTGCTCCAAAATGTACTGCTTTCATTATTCTACTTCCTCCTCAAACATCGCGATAATCTCTTCAGCTGAATCTGCATTTGCTAAACGCACGACGTTTTCAACATCTGAACAGAAGACAGCAATCTTAGATAATACATCTAAATGCTCATTACCTACTCCTGCAATTCCAAAGATCATCATAGCCATCTTCTCTTCGTCTTCACCTGGGGCAAAGTTCACACCTTGAGGTACTTGAGCAATCGTAATGCTTGTTTCTTTCACAAACTCTTTCCCTTCATCGGTGCCGTGTGGAATGGCCACAAAATTCCCCATGTGAGTAGTGACCACTTTTTCACGGTCTAACATTGAATCAATGTAACTTTCTTCAACCGCTCCATCCTCAACTAGTAAAGTTCCAACCGCTTTAATTGCCTCTTCCTTCGTCGAAAATGTTTGATTTAATAATATGTTTTTTGCTTTTAATTCCATACTTCTCTCTCTCCTTTAGTGTAAATGTTGAACTTCCTTCACAAAAAGTGAACTGATTAACTCGCGTATCTCTTCTAAAGTACCATTTTCATAAATGACTGTATTAATATCACTTTCAATAATTGATGAACTAATTAAACCTAATAATTGTTGTTGATAAACTGTCATCTTTTCAGGAGCAATCATCAATAACATGCGTTTTAACTGAATTTCTTGCCCATCCATCCCAACAAGAGCAAATGATTTGTCTAATTCATAAATACTGAAGTAAGGCTGCTTCACCCAATGATTCGAACTATGGAACAAGGCAACACTTGATTTAGGAATCCCAATCGGTGCTTTTAAGTAACGTTCATTCACTTTACGGCTCACTTTAGCTGCATCTGCAATAATGTCTGAATCCAACTCTTTAATTATTGCCTTTAAGGTTAACTCTACCGTCGCCTCCGCCTCAATTTGGGTTAGATCAAGCTGATCTAAAATGTATTTTGCATCCGCTAAATAATCGTACAATTGATCAAAAGACAAATTTGTATGCTGTGTTATCTGGCTCTTGCTATTATCGTCAACTTGAATGCTTGCATGAATATCTTGACGAATCGCCGCGATTTCTTTATCAGTTAGAAGTGGTGATATGACACGGTAATCCCGGTCCATCCCGGATAAATAAATTGTCGACAAAATCAATTGATACTTAGAAAAATCGACTAATTGGAGTCTTGATAATTGAATCACTGTTACCGAATTAATTTCAGGTAAGTAGCGTTTTAATCTACTTTCTAAAATTTTCCCGGTACCAACCCCACTTGAAGAAACAACAATCGCATTCACTTCGCGTTGAATGCTTGGATGCCTTTCTAAGCTCGTTGCGAAATGTATCACAACATAAGCTTTCTCATCATTCGTCAGTTCATGACCTGTGAAGACTTCTTCCCAAGCCATATCTAATGCCACAGCGAGATTTGGATATTCTTCATTGATTCGCTTCAAGACAGGAGTATCTAATTTGTAATCGAGTAGGACCGGTCGTTTTAAAGTGGCTTGAATATGTGCCACTAAGTCATAAAATAGACTATCATCATATCGGAAATCATTCCCCGTATGTTCAGTCACTAAACGAATTAACTCTTTCACTTGATACGTTAATTGCGAATCAAAGGTTTCAAAAAAGATACTTTGACTGGTCTTATAATTTAAACCTTCAAGCTGTAGAGCAATAAAATGTCGTTCATCCAAATCAATGGCTAGGGCCATTTCTGAGGAAATATAACCAAATATCTCATGCGACAAATAAATAATATCTTGAGAAATCGCTTTGGCTGGAATGGCTTCATTAATTGGATGTCCCGTTTGAATTCGGTCAATCGTCAAAGCTAAGATGATAATCACATGTTGGAGTTGATTGTCAGTTACTTTACTAAATTGTTGGCTCGAATCATGATTAATAGCTTCATTTACAAAGCGCAAAGATTCTGGCGTCAAACAAGACAGAAAGTAATCATTAAACTGATTTTCAGAATCTTCTTTTAAAGTGTTTAAATACTTGAAAAAATCATAGTCCTCCACACTTCCATAGATGAGTTGACTCGCAATCTCACGACGTTTGCGTTCGCTCGCAATGACCGTGAGCCCTTGAAATTTAACCCGGTCAATATACACACCGAAACGCTCAAGTTCCTCTTCAACATCATCTAAATCGCTTTGAACCGTACTTGGACTCACTCGTAACTCTTCTGCTAAAGCTTCCATTGTCAAACTATCACTAAGTAATAGTCTTAATGACAAAGCCCGTTGACGTTCTTGAATCGTCATTTCGCTTGGCTGGGCATCTTCAATCTGTCGTCCAAGCGAATGAATCTTCTCTTCATCGCCTTCTAATTGGTAACCCACGCCTCTTTGGTTAATAATAGAAACGTTAGAATGGGCCAAAGTTTCTTCCAGACTCGATAGTTCACGATACACAGTCCGACGGCTTACGTCTAATAGGTCAGTCAATTCTTTTACTTTGACACCACTCGGTGCGTTCAGCAAAATTGACATTATGTGTCTTTCTCGATCTGTTAAGAACATTTTACCCCTCCTAACGTTAGTTGTGTTTATTTAAAATATTCAATTAACTGATTGTAATGACTTTCATTTAATAGTTTATCATAAGTGTCGACCATCACGTTAGCATATTGCTGACGAACTTTTTCGCCCACTTCTGGTGTCGCAATTACTAAGTTTGAACTATCATTGCTTAAGTCATTAATATCTTTTGCTTCAACCGGAACATTGATGCCATTTTTCGTAAATTGATTACGTAATTGTGACGCTGCCATTGTACTTGCCCCAACTTTTCCGTCATAGGCAACAAATACTTGCTTCACTGCACTATAATCAATCGGTCCAACTGAAGTCGCTGTTGTTTCTGGCTCGCTAGCCATAACCGGTTCGCTAGTTGCCACTGGCTCATCTGATTTTTTGTACATATCATTTAAAATCTCATCGTAACGATCGCCATCTAAGAAGTTCTCAACTGATAAGTGAGTCGATGATGGTGATTGTTTGCGCGCACGATTTGTTAATTCTTCTTGAGTAATGACTAAAGTTTTCGAATCATCTTTTAAGTTATTAATCGCTGAATTCGTTACTTTAATATCAATTCCTTGAGATTTCACTTTCTTACGAAGTAATGAAGCTCCCATAGCACTTGACCCCATTCCGGCATCACAAGCGAAGATAATTTGGTCAATCTCTTCAAAGGCTGGTGCAGAATCTGATAATGCTTCTACATCTGTACTTTGACCTTTTGAAGATGCTTTTGCTGCTTGAGTCGCTGCTACTTGTTCTTCAAATGTATCATCGACACCGGCTTTACGATCTGATTTAATAATCACACCTGCAATTAAGAATGACACAATTGCTGAAGCTATCACACCTGCATAAACGCCTAAGTGACTACCTTGAGCAGTCATCGCTGTAATCGCAACAATTGAACCTGGTGACGCTGCGCCTGTAAGACCAACATCAAATAGAGAGAATACGAATGTCCCTGTCATACCCCCAGCAATGACTGCTAAGAATAATAATGGTTTCATCATAACGTATGGGAAATAAATTTCGTGAATCCCACCTAAGAAATGAATAATCGCTGCACCCGGTGCTGAACCTTTTGCAGATCCTTTACCAAGGAACATGAAAGCAAGTAGTACCCCTAAACCTGGTCCAGGGTTAGTTTCTAATAGATATAGAATTGATTTTCCTGCTTCAGCTACTTGCTCAGAACCAAGAGGTGTAAAGATACCGTGGTTCAACGCATTATTTAAGAATAAAACTTTCGCTGGTTCGATAAGAATATTTGCTAATGGTAGTAAGCCTGCTTGAACTAAGGCTTCTACCCCAACACCAATCATTGACGTTAAACTAGCAACAACTGGTCCAACAACCACAAAAGCAATTAATGCTAATGCAAATCCAATTAAACCAGATGAGAAGTTATTGACTAACATCTCAAAACCAGATGGAATCTTATCTTGGTATCTCTCATCAAATTTCTTGATTAACCAACCACCTAAAGGTCCCATCACCATTGCACCAATAAACATCGTTACATCTGACCCAACAATCGCACCTACTGTTGCAATCGCACCTACGACCGCTCCGCGATCACCATGTACCATCTTACCTCCAGTGTACCCAATTAAGATTGGAAGTAAGTAACTTAACATTGGCCCAACTATCCCAGCAAAATCTTCATTCGGGAAATATCCATCCGGAATGAATAGGGCTGTTAAAACACCCCACGCAATAAACGCTCCAATATTTGGCATAACCATACTACTTAAGTAACTACCGAGTTTCTGGACTTTTGCTTTCAGCCCTGCATTATTTTTTGTATTATCCACAACGACGCCTCCTTAATTTAATTTGTATTCAATTATTATAATATAGACTTTTTGGTAACGCTTCAATAGCAAGCAACTAGGAACTTTGGCACACTTCTTTGTGACAATGACACACTCTATATAAAATGACACAAAAAAGCCAAACTCTCACGCGCTTAGCTTTAAAGTTTACGATGGATTATTCTGTTTACGTTTGCGTAAAGTCACAAAGTAAGTAGCCAACGATACAATGACAAAAATCACGATAAAGGCTAATGTAATCGACGCTCCTGGCGGTGTATCGTATTCATAACTCGCAAATATACCAGCAAATATCCCAATTAAATTAATGATAATACCTATAACAATTGTCTTCCCAAAGCTATCTGATATTTTAATAGCAGTTGCAGATGGGATAACGACTAATGCTGAAACAAGTAATGCACCAACAATTGGCATCATAATACTAATCGCAACCCCTGTAAATACCGAAAAAATAATTGAAATGAATCGAACTGGCAGTCCACTAGTATAAGCAGTCGCCTCATCATAACTCATCACATATAGTGTTCTTCTAAAGATTAGATAGAAGATAACAATAGTGACTGAGAGTCCAACTAGAATTTTCACTTCACTTGGTGAGATCAATAAGATTGAACCAAATAAGTATTGATCAATTTGGAAATTACCTGAGTTTGAGTTCAAACTTACCAATACTAAGGCTATCGCCATTCCAGCTGACATCATAATTGCAACGGAAATCTCTGAGAAGGTATTGTAAATTGTTCTCAAGTACTCAATGATAATTGATGCACCGACAACAAATAATAAAGTAGAAAGTGTTGGATCTACTTGAAGGAACATCCCTAAGGCTACTCCTGCTAAGGAAATATGTGATAAAGTATCGGCTAATAATGACTGTCTGCGTAAAATTAATAATAAGCCAATAATCGGTGTAATAAAGGAAATCGCAACACCCGCAACTAATGCGCGTTGGATGAAGTCATACTGAAGCAACTCCATGGTGTTCCCACCTCTCTGACAAGTCGAATCTCACGGTCAAAAAAGCCATCCAGTTCATTATCCGCATGTGTTACCATTAGGATCGCTTTCCCATGAACTTTAGATGTATGACGTAATAATTTATAAAAAGATTTTCTTGAAGCAACATCCATCCCAGTTGTTGGCTCATCGAGTACAAAAAAGTCTGGATCCACCGCAAATGTACGAGCCAAATTAATTCGTTGCTTTTGACCGCCAGATAATTCCCCAACTTTACGACCTCTTAAATGATCCATCCCGACGGATTTCAACGCTCGGTCTACATATTCATAATCTGTGGCATCGAGTTTTTTGAACCAACGTCCTTTAGGGTAACGACCTGATTCAACTAATTTTTGAACGGTACTGGGGAAACCAGCATTGAAGGACGTCACATTTTGTGGGACATATCCTATAGATAACTTCTCTCCAAATTGGTTTAGTTTTGAATAGATGACTCGACCAGTGGCTGGGTTTAACAAACCGAGGATATTTTTAATTAAAGTTGATTTTGCTGCACCATTTTCCCCAGTTAAGATAACAAATTCTCCGGGTTCAATTGTAAAGTTAATACTGTCTAGCACTTTTTCGTCATCATAGTAAAATGATAAGTCATGCACTTCTAATAGAGACATAATGTTACACCTTTCTAGTTGTACGTTTTATTTCGTTAATTGAGCTAAGTTCTCTCTCATTATACTGAAATAATCCTCACCTTGCTCAATTTCTTCTTCTGTAATGAATTCCAATGTTCTTAATGGTCGTAACTCTGCACCGGTTGCTTGGCTCACTGTTTCTGAAATAGTCGTTGATGTCGTCGGGTCAATATAAATAACTTGAACGTTTCTTTCGTTCACTACTTTGGTCATTTCAGCTAACTTTTTAGCACTCGGTTCGGCATTATTTGCTAAGCCACTAATGGCTAATTGTTCTAAATCATAAGCGTGAGCTAAGTATCCGAAAGCCTCATGTTGAACGACAATTGTTCTGTTCTTCAAATCAGCTAAACCAGTTTCAAATGCTTCATTCAATGCTGTTAATTCTTCAGATAGTTTTTCGGCATTCTCAGTATAAGTTGCTTTATTCGCTGGATCGAGTTGAATTAAGGCATTTTTGACATTTTCTGCCTGTTGAGAATAAAAGTTTGGATCTAACCACGTATGTGGATCAAACTCATGCGAGTGACCTTCTTCGTGGTCATGTTCATCGCCGTGATTGTGTTCCTCTTCATGACCTTCCTCATGATCATGTTCCTCTTCTTCATGATTATGATCACCTGATAATAGGTCAATGCCTTCCGTTGATTCAAGCACTTGAGTTGCCGCTTGATCAACAATCCTTAATAAATCACTGACAAAAAACTCCATCTCATCATCTTGATAGATGAATAAATCCGCCTCTTGAACTGCCACAGCATCTTTTGCCGTAGATTCATACGAATGCGCATCTTGTCCACTTTCTAAAAGCATCTCAACATTAATAGCGTCTCCACCTATTCGGCTCGCTAAGTAATACATTGGATAAAATGTAGTCATGACCGTCTTTTTGTCTTGGGCATGAATGTTGGCTCCAGGTATAATTAAAGCGAAAGCAATAACAAATAAAATAAACTTCTTAAATAATTTCATAATGATCAACCTCTCTTAAATGTAATGGTTACTATTTAGGCTTTCACTATACTACTCCCGAAGTTTGCTAAAGTCAAGACCATTAAACATGACAATTTAATCATATGAAAAATGTATAATTCTATGTGTTTCTCTTCGTATTTATTGTTTGACGGTGTTATTATGTATGAAAGGATAAAAAACCGTTTGAATAGTTCACATATTTTTCAATATACAACTAGAGTCCTATGAAAAGCGTACTCAATTCGCGTATATTTAAAGAGAAATGATCGCATAAACCAAATGCGAATGAGAGGATAAGAAAATGAAAAATTCGCTAGTATTAGAAGTAAACAATGTATCTAAACAATACGGTAAACAACAAGCGTTAGAACACTTTAATTTAAATGTGAGCAAAGGTGAAATTGTCGGTGTCGCTGGTCCCAATGGCGCTGGAAAAACAACTTTATTTCGAATTATTACCGGTATGACTCCCGTTTATGATGGGGACTTAAAATTATTTGGTTCCTTAGATGCGGCAGGTTTAAGAGAAAACCGCAAGTATTTAGGTACTATTATAGAAGACCCTGCCTTCTTTCCGGAAATGTCTGCCAAACAAAATCTAGAATTCTATCGGATTCAACGAGGCATTAAAAATAAGAACCGCATCGATGAATTATTAACACTTGTCGGGTTAGCAGATGTTGGAAACAAGAAATTCAAAGGTTTTTCTTTAGGTATGAAGCAACGTTTAGCCATTGCCTTAGCTCTAATTCATGAACCGGAACTGCTTGTATTTGATGAGCCAACAAATGGTCTCGACCCTGCAGGTATTATTCAAGTGAGAAAGTTATTACAAAAATTAGCTAAAGAAACAAACTTAACGATTCTAGTCTCTTCACATATTCTTTCGGAGTTAGAAAACTTGGCGACCCGCTTTGTAATCTTAAACCATGGCAAGAAAATCGATGAGTTCACCAAAGAAGAATTACAACAACGTCTGCAAAGTTACTTTGAGTTTAAAGTAGATGACACTGGCCGAGCTAGCCAACTGCTTGAAACAGAGTTAAATACAACTGAATTTGAAGTGACAGCTGAAGGGATGATCCATGTATTTGACCCAAATATTGAAGCCAGCGACATTGCTGATACCTTTGTAAAGAACAATCTGAAACTTTCTCATTTATCGCGTAACTCCCATAATCTTGAAGAGATGTTTATTAATTTAACTGAGGAGGCGCATTCTAATGATGAGATTATTTAAAGCTGAATTATACCAACTTTCAACCCGCCTTGCACCTAAAATTTGGTTACTTGTTGGTTTATTACTGGGTGCAGCCATTCCGTTAATTTTTTATCTCGGAACTTGGGTAGAAGAAGGCATTCGCCCAATTATTCAAGTCCTTCCGGCAGAGTCTTTAATTTACTTTGCCTTTATCCCATTAATGACAAGTACCGCAATTTTCCTATTAATCGGTCTAGGCAATACGGCTTTTCATGACGAAACGCGAAACCGCACTTTAATTAACACTGTGAGTACAGGGCACTCTCGAATGAAGATTTACTTAACTAAATACTTAAGTAGTCTATTTTTAGCTGTTTGCTTTTTATTTATTACTATCACCGGGTTTGCTATTGCGGGTTCTATGATTTTCAATGGTGGCATTTCGATTTATTATGAGATTTTATTTATGGAGACTGTTTTAAGTTACTTACCAATTTGGTTAATGTACTTGGCACTTTTTCAAATCATATATTTTTTCTCAACGAGTAATGCTTTGATGAATTTAACGATACTAGGTATCGTTGCCTTACCTTTAATCTTACAGCTTTTGGCATTGCGTTTTGATTTTATCGAAATGATTGAACCTTACATCTTCACCCAATTAAGTCCGGATAATCCAATCATGATTCAAGGGATTGATTTCACGCCATGGTTAGCCTTGATTTATTTCGCTATCTTTATGTTTATTGGGATCAGTCTATTCAAACGACGTGAAATAAAATAGAAAACACGATCCACTTCGGATTAATTTCCGGTGTGGCTCGTGTTTTTTTCGTTACACTGATATGATTCTTCTCTATCTGGTACGACTAAGAACAAGACAGACAGAATGCCCAACATTAATAAAGCGAGTATAATTTTTACAAATATAATTGGTGCGAAATAAATTGATACGCCCATTAAAATCACGATATTGACAAGCATTTTGTATTTCTTTTTACGTGGAATAGATTTAGTTTCAACGTAATCTGAAACGTAAAACTGATACATTTTAGTTTGTTGCAACCAGTTTGTAAAGCGTTCGGAGCTTCGTGCAAAAAAGAAACCGGCTAATAATAAAAAGGGAGTCGTCGGCAATACAGGTAAGATAGTCCCAATAAAACCTATCACAAACGTAATAAACCCACAGATGATGTAAATATATTTTTTTATCAATTTATATCCCTCCTTTTTATTATTCAAGATAGTATCACTGTACACTTAATCACAAACTTTTTCAAAGATTCTTTTGAATTTATACAAAAAAAGTGATTGTGTCCAACATATTGGAAACAATGGTTCTTGAATTTTTGGTGTTGGTGAGAGAAATCTCACTGACACCTTTTTTTGTATGTACACAAAAGCCAGTGAATTCCTATATAATAAAGTTACCATACATTACTAAAAGGAGAATTCACTTGGCT